>JAJAZK010000545.1 GCA_026785765.1 Rhodoferax sp.
CGCCGGCGCGGTCGGCAGCCTGATGGTGCAGCTGTGCCACCACCTGGGTGCCGAGGTGTCGGCCAGCTGCCGCTTCGACAACTGCGACTACGTAGCGGGCCTGGGTGCCACACGGGCGTTCGCCTACGACCGCAGCCAGCAGCTGGACCAGGTGCGTGCGCAGGATGTCGTGTTCGATCTGATCGGGGGAGCGACCCATGCGTTGTCGTACTCCATGCTGCGCAAGGGTGGCCGCCTCGTGTGTCTCACGGCAGCTCCCTTCGTCGACCGCGGCGACGCCTTCGGGGTGTTGGTGACGCGGGCCCAGATCGCAGATTCGCCACGGGTCCTCGCCGCTGTGGCCAAGCTGGCGGCGCAAGGCATCCTGCAGCCGCGCGTGGCCGGCGTGTTTCCCCTGGCCGAAACCGCCCTGGCGCATGCGGCGCTCGAGCAGGGTCGCGTAACGCGCGGCCGCCTTGTTATCGACATCGGGGAGATGATATGAGCGCCGCCGGGCCGCTCCCAAGGCGCTCGCTACCGCAGCCGCCAGGCGAAGGTATTCCATCGAACTCAACCCCTGCGGCGGCCCCCTTGGTGGAACGGCGCTTCGTCCACACCCGTTCCGGGCGGGTCCACTTGGCCACCATGGGCAGCGGCTTTCCCGTACTGCTGCTGCACCAGACGCCCCGCTCCTGGGACGAGTACCGCGAGGTGTTGCCCCTGCTGGGGCATGGCTACCGCGCGATCGCCATGGACACCATGGGTTTCGGAGATTCGCAAGCGCTGCCCGCAGCCGGGACGAGCATCGAGGGCTGGGCGCGTGCGGCCTTCGACCTGCTCGACGCGCTGGACATCCCGCGCGCGGCTGTCGTCGGCCACCACACGGGAGCCGTCATTGCGATGGAGATGGCGGCGGCCGAGCCCGCGCGCGTGGCCGCGCTAGTGCTCTCCTCGTGTCCGTTCATCGATGCCCAGCGTCGCGCGAAGCACCACGGCAAACCTGTGATCGACGACATCGTGCGCCGCCCGGATGGAACCCATCTGACGGAACTCTGGCAACGTCGCCAACCGTACTACCCTGCGGGCGACATCGCGCTGCTAGAACGCTTCATGGCCGATGCCGTGAAGGCCGGTGACCTTGCGGCAGGCGGGCACCGCGTGGTAGGCCGCTATGAAATGGAGGCCCGCATCGGTCGCGTCAGCGCCCCGACCCTTGTGATTGCGGCCACCGACGACCCGCACGCGGCACCTTCTGCACCGCGCGTCCCGCAGGCGATTGGCGGCAGTCGGTTGCTTGACATTGCGGGCGGCATGGTGCCGCTACCGGACCAGATGCCAGAGGTTTTCGCGGATGCGGTGCAGGCGTTCCTGAGAAGCCTGAGTCTTCCGCACTAACTTTCATGATGCCCATTCTTCACCCCGCATCATGAAAGTTACTTCACGTTGACGCGCCGCGCCAGCGGCGCTACAACACGCGCGGCAACCAGAGCGCGATATTGGGGAACGCGATGATCAGGCCCACCAGGATGATCGTGCACCCGATGTAGGGCATTGCGGCCAGCGAAACTGTGCGCAGTGTGGTGCCCTTGGGTGCAATGCCCAGCATCACAAACAACAACATGCCAAAAGGCGGTGTTGTGAAACCGATTTCCAGCGCGAGCAGCATGATCAACCCGAACCACACCATGTCAAATTGCAGCCCGATGGCCAGCGGCACGAAGATTGGCAGTGTGATCAGCATCATCGACACCTGGTCCATAAACATACCCAGAATCAACACGATACCCACCATTACCAGCAAGACAGTAAGGGGTGTCAACTGAAACGCCAAGGACCAGTTGATGAACCCCGAGCTCGCGCCTGTGAAGGCGAGTACCTGCGCGAAAGTGCTGGACGCTGAAATGATCAGGAACGTCATTCCCGTGACCTTCATCGCATCTTCAAGGCTCTTCCACAGGATGTCGACCCGCAAGCGACCGAAAAAAAGCAGCAGTGCCACCACGCCGGCACAACCCAGCGCCGCCGACTCGGTGGGTGACGCAATTCCCAGGATGATGGTGCCCACCACCAGAAAGATGATGACGCCCATTGGAATCACGTTGGAAGCGAGCGCACGCAACTTCTCACCCAGAGAATAGATGGGGGTTTCATCGAACTGCGGTGCGCTCTCGGGATCCAGCCGGACCTGGATCGCAATGAGCGCGATGTACATCACTGTGAGCAACAAACCGGGAATGGCCCCTGCAATCAGCAAGGCGCCAACGTCGATTTGCGCCAGGGAGCCCAGCAGAACGGCCAGCGCCGAAGGCGGGATGATGACCGCCAGGCCACCCGCCCCGAGGACGGGTCCGAACGCCATGTGCGGTTTGTAGCCTCGACGCAGCATCTCCGGCACCATGCTGGTCCCCATCATCGCAGTATTGGCCAGACTGGAGCCCGATAGCGCCGCAAAAACTGCACCGGACAGAACCACCAGGTACGACAGACGCGCACGCAGATTGCCGATACACATGTCAATCGCCTTGAACACCCCTTGGCCCAGGCCCGAACGGAAAAACAGGCTGCCCATGATCAGGAACAGTGGCATCGGTGTGAGGCCGTAGACCGCTACCGCGCTCGGGAAATTCGAAACCATCTGCGCAACCCCCGTGGCGCCACCAAAGTAGATGAAGATACAGACGATGTTGGTCAGGAAGAAGGCAAAGGCCACCGGCAGGCCGACGCCCATCAGGCACAGGATCATGCCCACCATCAGTGCCAGAGGTACCTGCCAGGTCACTCGGAAACCTCCGCGCTGCGCGCTGCGGTATTCGCCTTGGGGCGGCCCGGCATGCTCACTGGCGTACCTCCGCCTGACGGCTGCGGTAGCGAGCGCCTTGGGAGCGGCCCGGCGGCGCTCATGCTCAGTACCCGTCCATCTTGAGCGGGTCGATGTCGTAGAGCGAATCCGCACCGAGCAGAAAACGCAACCACTCGATGGCGGCGAGCCAGAAGCCCAGAGCCATCGGCAGGAAGACCAGCCACTTGGGCATGTCGAAGGTCTTGGTTTCGTAGCTGCCTTCACTCCACGCCAGCCAACCGCTCGCCGTCGCCACCCAGGCCAGGTATATACAAATCAAGATACACGCCACATAGACGGAGCGCTCGCAGAATCGCCGCATGCGGGGCGACATCGGCGCACGCAAGAATTCCACGAATACGTGGCCCTTGCCGCGCACCAGAAACGGCATCGGCAAAAAAGCCGCATAGAGCAGGATGTATTCGGCAGTGGACGAAGCCCACGCCAGCGGACGCAGGCCGATCGTGCGCACCGTCACGTCAGCCACGATCAGCACCACCATCACCCCCAGCAGCACCATGGTGAGCCGGGCCATCCAGCGACCCAGATGGTCGACGATTGAAAACAGTACGTTCATGGGGCGCCGGATCGGGGTGGTCAGTCGAGAAACTTCTGCTTGAGCGCCCCGACGTTGCTCGGATCGCGCTTGGTCAGGCGGTCCCAGCTGGCACGACTGGCGGCATCGAGGTATTTCTTGCGCGCCTCTCCAGTCAGCTCGACCACCTTCATGCCTTTGGCAATCATGGCGTCACCTTCCTGCTGGGTCGCTACCGCATTGGCGGCAAACGTGGCTTTCTCGTGTTCTATTGCGACGTCGTTGAGGATCTTCTGCGCCTGCGGCGTCAGGCTTTCCCATTTTTTCTGGTTGATGGTGATAAGCACGTCGGTCTGCATGAACGACGGGTCGATCCGAAAGCGCGTGAACTTGTCCCAGCCAAAGCCGGAATATCCCAGCACCGAATAGGCATGGGCGTTGACAAGGCCGCGTTCGAGCGAGGTGTATGCCTCGCCGGGGCCCTGGATGATGGCGGTTGTGTTCATCACCTCCAGAAACTCGCGATGGATCGGCGCGCCGCGTACCTTGAGCTTGCTCCAGTCCACGCCACCGTCATTGGTACGTGCCGGCTCGGCGACGGTGAATACATGAAAGCCGGTGCCGCCGTCCACGTGCGCAAGAATGTGGGCATTGGCTTTTTGCGCGAAGATCTTGTTGACCATGTCCCAACCGCCATTGGCCCGCAACTCCCACGGCTTTTTCACCGTTGCCGAGAACACCTCGCCTTCGGGCACGATGTTGAGGTACAGACCCGGCGCCGCGTTGAGCATGTCGATCACGCCGTTCTTCTGCGCTTCTCCCAATTGCAGCGGTGGCATCACCTCAGGGCCACCACGCACCTGGATGCGCACCACTCCCTTGCCCTTCTCATTGACGGCCTCCACGTACTTCATGAAGCTTTTCGCATAGCTGTTTTGTGCGGGCGTGAAATGCACCGCATTGATAACCGCCTCCTGCGCAAGGGCCGGCAAGGTCGCACACAGCAGCGTGGCGGCAGCAATGCTTCGATTCAGGAACGATTTCATGGTGAACACTCCTTGGTGGAAATTCAGCATGCAAAGTGACGCATGCCAAGGGGGGAAGCCGGCCGAATCGCCGGGACGGGGTGGGAACTCATCAGTGGTCATGCTCTGCATGCGCCGCGAAACTGCGTTCGGCTGCATCGATGAAACGCGCCATCAAATCGTGCGCCGTGACTGAGTCGTGGCGCACCATGGCGTCGTGCAATTAGGTCAGCATGTCAACCACCACCTGCTGTGTGGCCGGGTCGTGCAAGGTGCCGAAACGCACAATCTGTACGTGGTCGACGAAGCGCGAGATCGTCGCCGACAGGCGCGTGTTGCGCACCGCGCCGAGCCAGGCCTCGCGAAAATCCAGGTTGGCGTGGAACAGGCCCGAGAAATCTTCGTCCGCAGCAGCCGCGCGCGCCTGGGCCAGCGCGCCGCCCAGGCGCCTGGCCTCAGCCGCTGTCAAGTCACGCGCCGCCAGGGCCGCTGCGCGCGGCTCCAGCAGGCGTCGCACCTCGAATATCTCGGTGACGTCGGACCGGCTCAGGGTGGGAATACGGTAGCCACGCGCGGTGCTCACCAGGTGCCCTTCGGCAACCAGCTGCAGCAAGGCCTCGCGTACCGGCATGCGCGACACCTCCAATTGGCTGGCGATGTCAACGTCAACCAACCGGTCGTCCGGCAAAATCAGGCCACGCCGCACGCGTTCGCGCAATTCCTCGTAGGCCCGCGTACTCAGACTGGCGCGGCGGGCGACGCTCGGCGAGGGAGGCACGCCAGGCCGCACCCTTCGGGGTTTCATTGCCAGATTCATCTATATACAGTTTCAAGCCATTTCAGACAAAGCCGCCGGATGGAACGACATGCTCAGCAACCACCAAAAACCCGTGGTTGCCGCCGTTCCGCAATCAATCGGTAACCTCTTTCGCATCGAAGTCGCAACTTCTGGTTCTGCATCATCACCAACTTGACCGAATCCTAATATATACAGTATATTGTTGTCAACTACAGATCTTGACGGACCGTTCGCTTTTCGCCAAGGGCGCCAGGCATCCGTTCCAAATTCACCGCCATTTCCGTATGCAAACTGCAAACCCCACGTTCCCGCGGTCATTGCACCCGTTGTTGCGCCCGGGCCACGCCACGCGCCTGGTCTGGCTGGCGCTCGGCAGCGTGGCGCTGGCGGAAATCGCCGCCCACGCACGGCCGGATGTGCTGGTCCTTGACCTTCAGCACGGGCTGTGGGATCGCACCAGCATGGAAGCCGCGATCGGCATCGCCAACCAGCATGTGCC
>JAJAZK010000546.1 GCA_026785765.1 Rhodoferax sp.
CTTCCTATCAGAAAGATTTTCATGCCGGCCCCCAAAAAAAACGCGATTTCAAATCGCTTGCTCGCCGCGTTGCCCCAGAAGAATTATCAGGATTTGCAGCTTCACCTCGAACCGGTTGAACTTGTATTTGGCGACATACTGTACGAAGCTGGTGATCAAATCCGCCATGTTTACTTTCCCCAAGATTGCCTCGTTTCGCTGCTGACGACGGTCGAAGCCAATCGCGCCGCAGAGGTTGGGCTGGTCGGCTCCGAAGGCATGATCGGGGTTCCGGTTGCATTGGGAATTGACGTATCGCCGTTTCTGGCCGTCGTGCAGGGGGCTGGCACCGCACTGCGCATGAAGACGGCGGACTTCCGCCGCGAGTTTAAAAAGAGTGCCGCGCTCCAGGGTGCGCTGTTTGGTTTTACCCACATGTTGATGATTCAAGTCGCGCAGACCGCCGCTTGCAATCGCTTTCACGTCGTGACGCAACGGCTGGCACGGTGGTTGTTGATGACCCGTGATCGTGTGCCCGCCGACAAGTTTGTACTCACGCAAGAGTTCCTGGCGCGCATGCTCGGTGTCCGACGCGTGGGTGTCACCGAGGCAGCGAGCGCCTTGCAAAAATTGAACCTGATTAAGTACTCCCGCGGCAACATCACCATCATTGATCTGCCAGGCTTGGAGGCGACCGCCTGCGGATGCTACGAAAAGGTCAATGATCTTTACGCAAAGGTAAAAGCGTAGCGGGCCAAGCACGGCGGCACCAGCGTGCATAAACCGTTCGGCAACGTGGTCACCGCGCACGCGTTTCGAATGCGCGCGAGGATTGATCGCTTTGCGCCATGGATGGAATGCGTGCGGTGCATGGTCACAGCCAGCCAGCGAGGAGACCAGCCTGGCGATGTTAGCCGCGTCGTTGAACAACACCTTTCATCAATTGCGAATGCGGCCCACCAGCTTCCGCAGTTCACTGTAGATCAACACCCCGCTGGCCATCGCCGCGCACACCAGCCACTGTTCCAGTGCGAGCGGTGCCGTGCCGAAGGCGATGTTCAGGAACGGCAGGTGCACGACAGCCACTTGCAACAGCAGCGAGAGTGTGACGGCACCCCATAGCCAGGGATTGGCGAATAGTCCGACGAACGCACTCGTGGTGTCCGAGCGCGCGGTGAAGCAGGTGAACAAGCTGGTGAACACCAGCACCGTGAAGCCTGCCGTGCGGGCGGTGGTCAGGTCGCCGGTGCCGGGGATCAATCCACCCGGCAGATAGAGGTCCATCGTCAGCAGGGTCACCACCGCAATCACCAGACCTGTCTGGATCACACTCGACCACATGCGGGCGTCGATCAGCCGATCGTTCACATGCCGCGGTTTGCGCGCCATCAGGTCGTCGGTGGCGGGGTCCACACCCATTGCGAGCGCGGGTCCTGAGTCAGTGATCAGGTTGATCCACAACAGCTGGGTGGCAAGCAGTGGCAGCACCACGGCACCACCGGCCCCCGTGTCTGTTGGCTTCAACCCGATCACACCAGCCCCCACCACGCCCAGGAATACTGTTAATACCTCGCCCATGTTGGACGACAGCAAGTAGCGCAGGAACTTGCGGATGTTGTCGAGGATGGCACGCCCTTCGCGCACGGCCACGACGATGGTGGCGAAGTTGTCGTCGGCCAGGATCATCTTGGCCGCTTCCTTGGTCACCTCGGTACCGGTCACGCCCATCGCGACGCCGATCTCGGCTGCCTTCAAGGCTGGCGCGTCATTGACGCCGTCTCCGGTCATCGCCACGATGTTGCCGTCGGCCTGCAGTGCGTCAACGATACGCAGCTTGTGCGCGGGCGCGACCCGGGCGTAGACCGACGTGTTGCGCACGGCGGCGGCGAAGGCCGCCTTGTCCAGCGCATCGATCTCGGTACCCGTGAGGGCCGGTGAACCGGCTTCAACGATGCCAAGGTCGGCTGCAATGCGCGCGGCCGTTTTCGGATGATCGCCGGTGATCATCACGACGCGGATACCGGCACGGCGCGCTTCGCGGATGGCCACCGCCGCCTCTTCGCGCGGCGGGTCGATCATGCCGACGGTGCCGACGAAAATCAGTTCGCGCTCCAGTGTGTCGGCCGCAGCCTGGTCTTCGCCAGGCGTCAGCGGCCGGTAGGCGACGGCCAGGGTGCGCAGTGCGGCGTCGGTGAGCGTATCTACATCGGCCAGCAGCCGCGCCCGCATGGTGCCATCCAGCGCGACGACTTCCAACCCCACGCGAACCCGGGTGCAACGGCCGAGCAGCACGTCGGGCGCGCCCTTGGTAATTGCGACCAGCGCGTCGCCGTTTTCATGATCACGCTCGATGGTGGTCATCAGCTTGCGCTCGGACGTGAACGGGACTTCGCCGACACGCTCAAACCGCTGCTTGCGCCGCTCGGTGACCGTCCCTTGGCCGAGCTTTTGCTCGGCCACCAGAAACGCCGCTTCGGTGGGGTCGCCGTGGATCTCCCAGTCGCCGCTGTCTGTCTGGCGCAGATCGGCGTTACCGGCCAGGCTGCCGCCACTGAGCACCACCCGGGTTTCATCGTGCAGCGGCCCGGCGGCCAGCTCCGTGCCGCCTTGTCCGACCTGGCCTTCAGGCACGTATCCCACCCCACTGATGTGGATGTCCCCGGACGCCGTCATCACGCGCTCGATGGTCATCTCCGAGCGCGTCAGGGTGCCGGTCTTGTCCGAGCAGATAACCGAAGCGGACCCCAGCGTCTCCACCGACGACAGATTCTTGACGATGGCGTGGTGTTTGGCCATGCGCTGCACGCCGAGCGCCAGCACCACCGCGAGGATGGCCGGAAGCCCCTCGGGCACTGCGGCCACCGCCAGCGACACACCGAGCAGCAGCACATGGACCACATCGGCGGTGCTGCGAATATCAGAGATGAGCAGAATAGTGCCGACCACCACGACGGCGATGGCCACGACCGCCAAGCCCAGCGTTCGCCCGACGCGCGCGACTTCCTTTTCCAGCGGTGTCGGCTCCGCGACCGTGGCATCCAGCAACGCCGCGATCCGACCCATCTGGGTGTCCATGCCGGTGGCCGTGACGAGCGCACGGCCCGTGCCTTGCGCCACGGCAGTGCCCTTGAAGACCATGTCGAGTTGATCCGCCAATGGCACCGTCTGGGGCAGCGTGGCGGTGGCCTTGAGTACGGCCTCGCTCTCGCCGGTGAGCGCAGCCTCCTGCACGCGCAGGCTCGAAGCCAGAAGCAGGCGCGCATCGGCACCGACGGCGTCGCCCTCAGCCAGCACGATCACGTCGCCGCGCACCAGCTCGGCACTGGGCACGCGCTGCGGCTTGCCGTCACGCAACACGGTGGTGGTTGCTGCCGTCATCCTGGCCAGTGCAGCAACGGCGTTTTGCGCCTTTGCTTCCTGCACATGGCCGATCACGCCATTGAGTACGACGATGGCCGCAATGACGATCGCATCGACCGGCCAGCCCGAATTTCCACCAACCGGACCCTCAACCCACCACGCCACCAGCGCGACAGCCACCGCCGCCATTAACAGGTAGATCAGCGGGTCATGGAACTGCGCCAGCGCACGCCGCCAGGCAGGAACGCGTGGGGCGGCACGCAGTTCGTTGGGTCCGTTCTGTGCGAGACGACGCGCGGCTTCTGTAGCGCTGAGCCCGTTTTCAACATCGGCTTCAAGGGCGGTTGCCAACGCATTGGTTTCCATGACTGACGGGTCGCCGATGCCATTGGGGTCGGCGGGCTTGCTGGATATTGCGGTTTCAACGGTCTCCGGCGTCCCCTTATCCACGACGATGTCCTCCGAATACACCCGTGCGCCCTGGGTGCCTAAACACCCCGATGACCGCGACCGCCAACCGCAGCGCAGGGGCAAGGGTAGCTTGCCAAGCGAGGCCATGTTCAAACGACTTGACTGGAAGCAGCGCAAGCAACCAGTCCGTATAGGTGGCGTGCACCAGCACGGCTAGCAGCAGGCTGCAGGTGTGGGCAAACATCCATGTCATCAAAACACGGTAGGCCGTCAAGGTCGCGAGGTAGCGTGGCGCAAAAGCCGGATCTGCAAAGAGACTGAACGGCAACAATACGGCCAGCATCAGCACCGGCATCGTCAGCAGCGCCAGCGCATACCAGCGAAACCCAACCCGCCACGGCATGAGCCTCGATCTGAGTTCGCGCAGCCCTGCGCGACCATCCAACAGGGCTGTCATGGTTAGCCCGGCGATGTTCGCACCGCGCAGCATGCTGACGAAGATGGGCCCGGTGTCCACGGCTCGCATCACGGTCTGATCGAATCCGTTGGCACCTATAGCGACGCAGATGCCGCCCCAGTTAATGCCGTAGGCCAGTGCGAAGTAACCGAGCAGTGGGTGGCGACGAAGCCAGGGTATGAAGGTCACGGCGGATTCACTGCGCGAACGCATAGACCAGCGATGTGAGGCTGTCGATGGTCAGCATAGCGCCTGAGCAGAGCAAGCACGGTAACCCCACTGACAAACAGCGGCCAGTGCTGAGGAATCGCCGACAGGAACGCCGAGCTTCGGCCGATCACGGACCACACCGCCAGGCGGCGTTGAAACGGGCGGTGGCACGGGTTCGACCATGGTCGTGCGGGCTCAGGGTTCCAACTTGCTCTGAGCGACTGTATGCAAGTGCCACACCGAGATGAACATCGCCGCGATCACCGGGCCGAGAACGAAGC
>JAJAZK010000547.1 GCA_026785765.1 Rhodoferax sp.
GCGAGTAGTCCAGGCTGCCGCGAATGCGTCCACCGTTACTGAAAATCCGGATGCCGGGGCTGATCTGCGTGATGAAGTCGGAACTGCCGCCGTTGCCTTGCAGCAGGGCATTGTTGGTGTAGGTCTCAGTCACCGACACCCGCGGCACAATCGACAAGGCAGCGGTCTGCGACGAGGCAATCACGGGTGTCAACGCCGCAGCCAACAACAACAACCCGCTCCATCGGATCCGGTTTACCGCATCTGCGCAGGAAGTTAAAGCCAGTTTTGCCTCGGATTTCATCGACGCCCGGGCTGGTTAAGGCGCTGCTTTGTTACCGTAACCGTAGCCGTAGCCGTAGCCATAGCCCTGACCATATCCTTGCCCATAACCATAACCGTAGCCACCGGAGGCATTGGTGCGCGCCTGGTTGAGCAACATAAGCTTGACCGGACAGGCCTCGATCGTGGCCAATGCGTCCTGTACATCAGAGCGCAGGGTTTTCTCGGCATGAATCACCATCACGATCTGGCCCATGTGGGTCGCCAGCACGCGCGCCTCCGTGGTCAACAGCAGCGGTGGCGAATCAAAAATAATGATCCGGTCAGAGTACCGTTTACCCATGTCAGCCAGCAGACGCGTCATCGCATCACTGGCCAGCATTTCGGTGGCGCGCTCATGCGGCGTACCGCTGGGCAAGATGCTCAACTTGTCGATATTGGTCCTGAGAAGCATGCTCGACAAATCAGCGGAGCCGTCGACCAGCAGGTCGAGCAGCCCTGGGCCGGGTGAAAGGCCCAGTACGCGCAGAACCGATGGGCGGGCCACATCCGCGTCGACCAGCATGACGGTATTGTCGAGCTCCGCCGCAATGCTGATAGCCAGATTGATAGCGGTAAAACTTTTGCCCTCACCCGGCACCGAACTGGTGACCATGATCAGGTTGCCATTTTCAATCAGGGTCGCACCCTTGCCCATGGCATTGCCAATCAGGGGGCGCTTGATGACCCGGTACTGGTCCGCAATGCGCGAGCGCGGTGCGTTGGGGCTCACGATACCGGCAATTGCCAACGCCTCCAGATCGATCTCGACGCGCTTGGAAACCTGAACTGGTTTGGGCGCAGGCGCCTCGGCGACAGTTGGACTCGGCGCGGCGTTCATCGGCGCGGCAGCCACCAGCTCTGCGACCGGCGACACGGCGACTGGCGCCTCTTTTACCGGCATGGCGACGCCGGCACGGCGCAATTGCTCCAGACGAAGGGTGGCTTGTTCGATCAGGCTGCTCATAATGCGCTAGGCGGTACGCTTGGCCAGAAAAGTCAGTACTACCACAGCGACAATGAACACGCCGACCAGTGCACTGGAGGCAAGACCAAACCGTATCAGGTCGCGCCGGTCGCGTGAACGACCGACGTCGGACACTACCAACGTGACGACGCCCAGAATCGGCAGGCCAATCGTGTTCCTGACCGCTCTGGCGTCAAAGAAAACCGCTTTCAATTGGCTCAGAACAAAGGAAAGCGCCAGGCCGGCGCCGATCGCCGCGATTAAGGCCACCGGTAGCAGCAGCAGGCGATTCGGTGCCACGGGCTGTTGCGATGCCCGTGGCGGGTCGATCAGGCGGAAGTCTGCAATACCCGAGGCTGTCTCCAGTTCTCCCGACATCCCGGCAGTCTCGCGCCGGGCAACCAGCTGCTCGTAATTGCTCTTGTGGATACCGTAATCACGGTTCAATTGCGAAAACTCCGCCTCAACCTGCGGAGCGGTTTTCATCATCTCACGTACCCGCGCTACACGTCCCTCGTACTCGCTCACGCGAGCGCGCAGGGCAGCCACCTGCACCTCGGAGCCCGCCATCATCCGCCCCAACTCCTGGGCGACCAGGCTGACACCCGGTCCGGCAATCGAAGGTGGATTGGCCATGGCTGTCTTGCGCAACTCCACCACTTCCTTGCGTTTCTGCTCCTCCAGGTCCTTGATAAGCCGACGCGTAATTACCACGTCCGGATGCTGTTCGGTAAAACGTTGCAGCAAGGCATCCAGATTTTGCCTCTGAGCGGACAGTCGTGAATCAATTTCCGGCGTAGAGACCTGTATTGCCGACTCCTGCAATATGCTTCGGGATGTGAGATTCGTACCCTGCAACTTCTCGGCCTCTAACTGCTTCTTGGCAGAGTCGCGCGCATTTTCAGCCTCGCGCAGTTCCAGGCGCGCCTGGTTGAGCTGGCCAGTAACTTCGCCAATACGTGCAGCCACATCCGAACCGTCCTTCGCCTGCATCTCGATGTTCTTCAGCCGGAACTCCTTCAGGCGGGCCTCCGCCTCCTCCAGCTTGACCACATAGGCCTTGATCTGTTCCTCAATAAACTTCTTGGCACTGTCTGAGTCCTTGCGTGTCTCACCCAGA
The DNA here is from genome assembly GCA_026785765.1 of Rhodoferax sp. Classification (GTDB taxonomy): domain Bacteria; phylum Pseudomonadota; class Gammaproteobacteria; order Burkholderiales; family Burkholderiaceae_C; genus CAISIP01. The sequence continues at coordinate 2,388 of JAJAZK010000547.1, forward strand.
CTCGACTCTACGAAAATGGACACCAATGACTGCACGACCCGCTTGGCCTTGTCAGGGCTGGGATCCTGATAGGACAGCGTATATAGATTGTCACGCCCGACGTTCCTGATCTGCAGCGTCTTGGTCAGGTTTTCGATTAGCGCCTCCTGAGCCTGTTTTGACCTACTCGACAGGTCCAGATCGGCCATGCGTATGAGCTTCTCGATATTCGGCCGACTGAGCAGGGTCCGGCTGCGCATCGTCACTTGCTGCTCCACGTTTGGTTGCACCGCGAGACCCGACATCAAAGGCTTGAGGATGGACTGCGTGTCCACGTATATGCGCGCGCTGGCCTCGTAGCGGTCGGGGATCGAGAGCACCACCGCCACACCGACCGCCGCCATGAACCAGGCGAGCGCGAGCCCGGGCCAGCGATGCTTCCACATGCCTTTCGCTACCGAAAGTACCTGTCCGAGTATTTCGTCCATCAGTGTTGGTATCGGTCAGTCGTTAAGCGCAAGAATCAGCGCTGGCCCAACGCACTAGAACCAGCCCTGCGGAATGATGAGGATGTCGCCCGGCTTCATCTCGACATTGGCCGAAATGTCGCCACGTTTGATCAGGTCCTTGATACGCACCGTGTACTGTTTGTTGCCATCGGCAGCACGCAGGATGGAGGCTGCATTGCCATCGGCAAAATCAGTGAGTCCGCCCACCACAATCATTACGTCGAGCAGCGTCATCTTCTGCTTGTACGGCAAGGCCTGCGGCTTTGCCGCCTCGCCCCCCACCCGAATCTGTTCGCTGTACGGGCCAACAAAACCGGTAACCAGCACAGTTACGATTGGATCGCGCACAAACTTGGCCAAGGCTTGCTCCACCTCCCGGGCGATCTGGCTGGAAGTTTTTCCCTGCGCGACCAGTTCATCAACCAGCGGTGTGGTGACCTTGCCGTCCGGGCGCACCGGGACCGCCAACGACAACTCGGGGTTGCGCCAGACGATGATGTTCAGGCTGTCGCCGGCTCCGACGATGTAGTTGTAGTCGGCGGTAGATGCTAAAACGGGTGCTGGCGGGTACTTGGGCGCAGAAAAATTCGCACAGCCGACAAGCATTGTCGACACGCCAAGCAACACAAGCCAACGCCAGATCCGGCTATCAACGTTCAGTTTGGGGTGCATTGCAGTTTCCTTATCAAATGGCACTTGGGGGTGCATCGCAAGCGAAGAATATAGCTTATTTGTCCGTCAAATCAATGATTTACGAGGGATACTTTAGAACTAATACCGAACTCGCCACTAGTTTTTTGCGGCTGCTTTGGGGCCGCCCCGCAACAATGGGCGAATGAACATCAGCAACAACTGCTGCAACGGGTTCGCGTTTCCAAACGGCCTCCAAGTGAACTTGAGCCGCTGATGGTAGGCGTCGAAATGCATGCCCCAAGGTGCCGCACGAATGGACCCGCGTTTGAGCAGCAGCTTCATGACCGACGCACCCATCACACCTGCGCACAGATCGCAGGCCATGATGGTAGACGGTCCGCGCTTCTCCTGGAAGTTGACCGCTTCCGGTGCGACAAGGTAGTTGCGGTTCATCATCGAAGGCGACAAACCAGCGATAAACCGTGCGTATTGCTCCTGAACCTCGTGCCCGTCCCACTTGAAGTAGTCCTCCGCACTGCTACCCGTTGGCGAAAAATACAACAAGGCGGTACCCATACCGAGCGGCGCCGCAGTCAGAACAGGTATGCCCTTTTCCCGACACTTTGCAAAAACCATGCGGCGCGCAGGTAGCGCGAAAAAGTCAAGCCCATCCACATAAACATCGATATTCAGCAAGAACTCATCCACGTTTTCAGGCTGAACACCTTTGGGAAACAAACGGATGTCGAGTTCCGGATTGATCTCCCGCGCCATCTGCGCCATGGTTTCAAGCTTTGATCGTCCCATGTTCGGCATGAAGGCGCCAGCCTGCCGATTGATGTTGTGCACGTCAAACTCGTCAAAGTCCGAGATCGTGAAATTGGTGATGCCCAGCCGGCACAGCGTCAACAGATGCGCACCTCCAACCCCTCCCAGCCCAGCGATAGCAATCCGTGCACGCTTGAGCGTCTGCTGCTCAGCCCGGGTCACCCAGCCGATATTCCTGGAAAAGGCCCGGTCGTAGTCGAATGTAATGGGGGTTGTCATGGATCATCCTGAATGGGCAGCCGTCCACATTGTGCCTGCAGCCTGTGAGCCGGTGTGTGGCATATCGGCTTGGACAGTGTAGATATGGTAAGGTCCCCGATGTGAATCGCAATACGCTCATCCAAATCCTCGAACTTGCGCGTTGGGCGCCTAGTGGCGATAACACCCAACCCTGGCGCTTCGAGATTCTGGACGACCTGCACATAAGGGTGCATGGCTCGGACACCCGCGATGAAATTTTGTATGACTTTGACGGCCACCCAAGCCATATCGCGCACGGTGCCTTGCTCGAAACCATACGCATCGCGGCAACTGGTTTCGGTTTGGAAAGCAATTGGCAGGCCCATTCAGTGGGCGACCATCGCGCCCCGGTCTACGATGTTGCGCTGGTTGCTACTGCCGGACTAAGCCGTGACCCTCTGTACGATTGCATCGAGAAGCGCGCCGTGCAACGGCGACCCATGAAAACGACACCGCTTACGCAAACCCAGCGTAGTGCATTGGTGGCTGCAGCAGGAAACCAGTTCACGGTGCAACTGTTCGAGACGGGCGCACAACGCCGACAGGTGGCAGGCCTGTTGTGGAAAAGCGCCAAGATCCGGCTGACCTGCCCGGAAGCCTACCCGGTCCACAAGAAGATCATCGAGTGGCGCGCGCGCTTCAGCAAGGACCGCATACCAGAGGAGGCGGTGGGTGTGGATCCGGCCACGGCACGGCTGATGGAATGGGTCCTGCAGAGCTGGGAACGCGTCCACTTTTTCAACCGGTTCCTGATGGGCACCATAGCGCCGCGCGTACAACTGGACCTGCTGCCGGGTCTGCTGTGTGCCGCCCATTTGCTGGTGCGCCCCAAGCAGCGCCCACAAACGCTGGAAGACTGGGTGCATATGGGTATCTCGTGGCAACGCATCTGGCTCACGGCGACTGCCCAGGGCCTGCACTTTCAGCCGGAGATGACTCCGGTCATATTCCGCTGGTATGCGCGCTCTGGTCGCAGGTTTTCGGCGGACGAAGGGCTGTTCGAGCAGTCGTTACAGTTGTCTTCCGAATTCGAACGCATTGCCGGTGCGACAACTGGCGAGGATTTTGGCTTTTTTGCGCGGGTTGGTATTGCGCCGGTGCCGCGCAGCCGCTCCATTCGCCTGGACCTGGCCGACCTGACGAAAGCGCCGTAACCATTGGTTCGAGGAGCCTATGCACGCCGCTGCGTTACCAGCCCGGCGTCTTGATCGTTGACGATGCTGTAGCGAACGCAGGATTGGTGGTGTGGATTTCGACTTTGACATTGGTATGGCAGGTTGTGAGCAGGTCATACAC
>JAJAZK010000548.1 GCA_026785765.1 Rhodoferax sp.
ACCTCGAACAACACATCCCGCGGCTCGACGACTTGGCCGACGACGAGGTCGGTCCGGGCGATGACGCCGCTGACCGGGGTGGTCAGGGATTCGCGCGCCACCAGGCTGTTGCCGATGCTGCGCTCGCGCTCGGCAAGGCTCGCCGCCTCGGTGCGCGCTGCGTCGATCTCCTTGCCCGGCACCGTGCCTTCCAGTCCGACAAGCCGCTGCACGCGCTGCTCGGCCAGTTGCCGCTGCGCACGCAGTTCGGCCAGCTGGGCCTGCTGCGTGGCCAGGGCATAGGGCTCGGCCTGGTGGCGCACATAGGCCAACACGTCACCTCGCTTTACCGCCTGGCCGACGACAGGCAAACCCCTGGGACCCGGCTCGATGCGCCCGCCGTATACGGCTTGCACGCGACCGCTGGCGTTCGGGTCCATGATCACCCGGCCGGGCATCTCGACCGTGGCCGCGGCGTCGGACTCGGGTGCCAAAACCGTGCGGATGGCCATGCGCCGCTGGGCGGCCTTGGGCACGTTGACGCTACCGTCGGGCAGGCGCGCCAGCCCGGATGGGTTGACCGCCGCGCCTGGCGTGTCCAGGTGCTCGCCGTTGGGGCCGTGTGCGCCGGGAGCGGCGGACGCTGGCGACAGAACGAGCAGACTTGCGGTCAGCGCCGCTGCGTGGGCCCAGGGCCGCATACCGCGCCGGTTCATCTCGGGGTATGTCATCACAGGCCTCCTTGCAGCGCGCCAACCTTGCGGCGGCGTTGTCGCCACCACGCGATGCCACCCATCAGACCCAGGGCCGCGACACCGGCGCCGATCCAGGCGGCGCGCTCCAGTTCGTGATGGTGGTCGTGGTCATCGCGTCCATGGGCATGCGCCTGGCCGTCTTTCGCGCCAGCGGAGGCAACGCCACCCGTGCGGTTGACCAGCGTGCCGTCGAGCAAGTCGCTGTCCTGGCCCGCCAACAGGGTGAAGACCAGGCCATGCTGGCCGGGAGCGGCGAGCGTCTTCAGCAGGGCCGCATCGGTGACGACATAGTCGCCCTGCTCCGAGCGGAAGGCAGCCACGGCCTTGAGCGCGCCGCTTTCGACCTCGAGCTTTGCTCCGAGCACAGGTTCGTTGGATTGGTAGCGATCAATCAGGATGACCAACCCGCTGACGCGCAGTTCAGCGACCAGCTCGAAGGTCTCTGACTTGGCCTCGACGCGCGGCAGGGCCGATGCAGCGCGCATCGTGGTCGGGGCGTCCAGGTGCTCGCCATTCGGGCCATGGGCGCCGGGACCGGCGACGGCGGGCGGGTTGCCGAGCAGCAGTAGCGTCATCGCGGCTGCCGCCAGAAGGTGCCGCGATGCACAGCGGTTGTCGAAAGCGTTCATGGCAGGAGTCCGAGGGTTTGTTGAAGGTGCGCCCGGGCGAAGCCCAGCGCGGCGTTCTGGCGGGCGGCGGCGCCGTCGGCCTGCGCCGCCACGGCGAGCGCGCGAAGCAGATCGGGCAACGGCGATTCACCGGCACGGAAGGACTTGTCAATCAAAGTGGCGCGTTCGCGCAGCAGGCGGGCGCGGGCGGTTTCGGCTTCAAGTTGCGCCTGCGCCGATCGTTGGGCGTCCCGCGCGGCGCCGATGTCGCTGTCCAGGCGCTCACGCAGGCGTTGCTCCTGGGTCTGGGCCACGTCCAGCTCGGCGAGTGCCGCCGCTTCCAGGGGCCGGTTGCGGCCGTCGGTGCCGAACGGCAAACGCAAGCCGACGACCAGGCTACCTTGAGCGGACTGGGCCCGGCCGGGGACCTCATGTAGCAGGCCGACCGTCAGTTCGGGTGCGTCGCGGCGCGACAGGCGCGTCTGGTCCAACCGCCTGCGCGCCAGCTCCGTGGACAGGCTGGCGAGTTGCTGTTCCGGGTGTGCTGCGGCTGTACTTTGCGCTGTACTGGGCACTCCATCGGCGATGGTGGCTGTGGTCAGATCGGGTGCGCCTGTCAGCCCTGTCAGCAAGGTCCAGCGCGCGCGCGCCGCCTGCAGACGCTGGCGCACGTCGGACTGCAACGCCGACGCCGCCAGTTGCTCGGCCCGGGCAACCAGGGCGTCGACACGCGCCAGATCGCCGGCGCGCACACGGCGCTCGACGTCGTCGCCGAGTTGCACCAGCGCCTGGGCCTGGCCGTCACCCTGTGCCGCCTCGGCCTGCAGGGCAGCAAGCTGCCACGCGGCTTCGCGCAGTTCACCGGCCAGGCGCAGGCGGGCCACCTGTTCGGCAGCCAGTGCCCGCGCAGCCGTAGCATCGGCGGTACTCGATTGCGCGGCCCGCTGGCCGGGCAGCCACAACGAAACGGTCACGCCAAACTCGATCTCCCGCTGGCCGGTGTTGCGCTGCAGGCGGTCGTTGCGGTGGCTCAGTTCAAGCGACGGCGGCGCAGCCCACAGGCTGGACACGGCGCTACGGTCTGCTTCGGCGAGGCGGCGCTGGCCATCGCTCTCACGTGCGACGACAGCGCGTTGCCAGGCTGAATCCAGGGCTGCGCGCAACGTGACGCTGCCTGCGGACGGCCCGGCTATGGACGGCAGGGCCACTTGGGGGCTCCCGGGGGATGCTAAGGGTTGGGCCCAAACGGGTCCGCTGGCCAGGCTGCCCGCGATGGCGCAGGCACATAGCCAAGGAAAACACTTCATGATGATCCTGGTAATTCAATAGCCTGGGCCGGGCTAACGCGGGTCCAGGTCACGCCGAAGGTGGACAAGAACTGGCGTGGGCTGCCGCTGCGGCGGGAGTCGGGCGCCCAAGGGTGGACGCCCGCCGGGAAGGCGGGTCAGGCGCGGGAACGAGGTGGCCTGAGTTGGCCGTCGGGAGTAGGGTTGGGCAGCGGTGTTTCGTGCAGCCCACCGGGAGCGGCTTGCCCCAGGGGCGGGAAGTCGTGCGATGACGGCGCAGCCATCTCCAGCGGTGCGTTCAGGTGGTCAGTGGCCACGTGCTGCGCTGACTCCTTCGAGTCATCCAGGTGATAGGAGCCGTCCCCGTGGTGATGGTGGCTCTTTCCCTGCCAGTGCAGGGCGGTGTGCTCCAAGTCGGCCAAGGCATTCACAGTCGACCCGATACGCGCCACGGCCAGCGATTGCCAGAACATGGCAAACAACATGACGAGGAGGACGGCGGTGCGACGCATGGCGGCGCGAGTATAACGAATCGAACCGCATCCTGGGTTTGCCCCGGGCTTGGCGCGCCGTCGTCGGTGACTTTCGTCCCGGGGCTGTATTGCTGGACAAACACCGGGCCTGCATGCGCAGCGGTCACCCGGTGTTGTGCACTGGTGCGGCTTGGCGTATCGCACCAGAAGTCAGCGAACACGGCAATGACCAGCGGGCACAGCCCTACCCAGGAGGGCCATCAGCACCCATCAAAAGTTCAGCGCAAAACGGCGGCGGCACATTCCCGCGCAGCCCTTGCAAGGTATGTGCAATGGCGCCGTACCAGGTCGCCCGCAGGGTTGACAGCGCAGGATCGACGCACGCGAATTGGCGGAGAATGCCGAAATCCGCATCCCAACCACCTGGCACCAGCACCATGACGATCAACCGCGGCACTTCCCTCCTCCTCAACATCGGCCATGCGCTGGACCACATGTTCCTGCTGATCTTCGCCACGGCCGTGACGACCATCGCTGCCGAGTTCGGCTTCGCCCGCTGGGAAGATTTGATGCCCTATAGCGCCGGTGCCTTCCTGCTGTTCGGCCTGGGCTCGGTGCCAGCCGGTCGGCTCGGCGACCTGTGGGGCCGCCGTAACATGATGGTCATCTACTTTTTCGGTCTGGGTGGCGCCGCGCTGTTATGCGCCAGTGCGCAAAACGCATGGCAGATGGCTGTCGCGCTGGCCATCCTGGGCGCGTTTGCCGCGATCTACCACCCGGTCGGCATACCGATGCTGTTGCAACACGCGCGTAACCCGGGCGCGACCATTGGCGTGAACGGTCTGGCGGGTAACCTGGGCATCGCCTTTGCCGCCATCCTGACCGGTTTCATGGTCAAGTATGTCGGCTGGCGCGCGGCGTTTCTGGCGCCAGCGGTCCTGTCAATCGTGTGTGGTGTTATCTTCCTGCGCAGCACGGCCGCGGAGACCGAGGCACCGGCCAAACGCAAGGCCAAGGCTACGGTGTCACTCAGCCCGCAAATGCTGGCACGGCTGTTCGTGGTGATGACTTTTGCCGCGGTCTCGAGCAGCCAGCTGTTCAACTTCACCACCAACGGCAATGGGCAACTGTTGCGGGAGCGATTCGCGGGCCTGGTGGAGGACCCGGCGCAACTGGGCATCATGCTGGCGGGCGTTTACACCGTGGCCTCGTTCGCCCAAGTCATCGTCGGGCGGCTGATCGACCGTTTCCCGCTCAAGGGCCTGTACCTGGGTGTGGTGTTGCTGCAAATCCCGATGCTCCTGTTGGCCGCGCAGGCCCAGGGCTGGGCTCTGTTCTGGCTGCAGATTGGCTTCATGGTGGCGATTTTTGGCGCCATTCCCTTTACCGACGCAATGATCGTGCGTTACGTCGACGACGCCATCCGCTCGCGAGTCACGGGTATGCGGTTTGCGGTGTCTTTTGGAATCAGTTCACTCGCGGTATATTCACTCGGGCCGGCCGTCAAGGCGGCCGGATTCACAACCCTGCTGATGGCCATGGCGGCAATCGCCTGCTGCACCGCGGCCTTCGTGCTGATGCTGCCCGGCGGACCGGCAGGGGCGACACAGGCACCACGCAACTGATTTCATCCATACAAAAAGGACACACCATGCCAACTTACCACGTGGAAATGATGGAGGGCCGCACCATCGAGCAAAAGAAGAAGCTGGTCGCAGAGATCACCCGCGTCAGCGTCGAAGTACTCGGCGGTTCGCCGGAGTCAGTCGACATCCTGATCACCGACATCAAACCCCACAACTGGGCCTCGGGCGGGAAGTTGTGGTCCGAGCCGCGTACCTGATTCCCTCGCCCGCGTGGGCCAACACAGGTTGAAGCGCCCGGGCACGCTGCCGTAGCAGTAGGCCCGTAACGGCTGCCTCGTATTCCTGATCAGCCAACGGCGCAAGCCTCGGCAAAAAAATCCAGAATCTCCCGCCCCAGGAACTCCTCTGGGGTGTTGAAATGCGCAAGCATCGAGACATGGTTGTGCCTGCGCAACGACAAGTAGCGCGGTGCACGTCGGCGCGCCAACCCGATGCGGTGGGCAAATTCGAGTCCATACCCATCCAGCAAGGGGTTTTCGAACTCTGCCGTCACGACAAACGTAGGCAAGTCATTGCACGCTGTTTAAGTCATCGGCGAGCGCGTTTCTTAGGCCGACAAGCCATCCCCAAACTAGGCGCTGACGCCCGCTGCAATGGGATTCTCAGGCGACCGATCTGCCCGCAGTCGCGCTGACAGGAGCAGAACGGCCTTTATACGGCGCCCCAGGCAGCCCGGCAAAGGGTCAAAAGCGTAACTCGCCACGTGGGTTCCACCAGCAGAATGACCAAGCAAAAGTATGCGTATCGGGTCCCCGCCGTACGCTGCGATGTGCTGCGCCACCCACTCCATGCCCATGGCCACATCATCGACGGCACCAGAAAATGCCTCAAGGGTTCAGGCACACCATGCAGCGAAGTCAGCCACGGTAAGCGACCGCTTCTACCTCGAAAAGCCATTCAGACCGGGCAAGTTGCCTGACCACAACCAAGGTGGAAGCGGGGCGCTCGCTGCCAAGAAAGGCAGAGCGCACGGCGTTGAGTTCCTTCAGGTGGTCGCCGTCGACCAGATAGGTGGTGACCTTGACCAGATGGCTGACATCCATGTTGGCGGCCTCCAATATGCCAACGAGGTTCTCCCAGGCCACCTTTGCCTGTGCAGCGAACCCTGCTGCCAGCGTCCCATCGGGTTGCACGCCAATCTGCCCGGAAATGTGCAGCCATTCGCCCGCTGCAGGAGCCAGAATGCCCTGGCTGTAGGCGCCCATGGGCGCCGCGATGCCGCTGGGGTTCAGTTTTTGAAGGGTCATAGAGATAACGCGGGTGCTGCGTTTCCGGTAGGGGTGCGCATAGCCTCAATCAGGACGCGCATGTCTTCGAGGGTGGCGAGTCTGGGATTCATCTTCACCTGGCCGCTTCGCATGGCCGCCAGAGCCAGTTTCTCGCGGTCCGCGTCTGTCGGCACGAACTGGTCCAGGCTAAGGTCGAGTCCAAGTTGGAATCGCAACCGCGCCAGGCCCTGTGCTGCCGTGGCTCCACCAAAACAGCGCGCGACGGTTGCGGCTTTGCCGCCCATCGCCGTCTCGTTGTAGGCAGCAACCACCGGCAAAGCGAGTGCATTGCCCAAGCCATGCGGCACGTGGTGCAGGGCACCCAAGGGCGCTGCAAGTGCGTGCGCCAGACCAAGGTTTGCGCTGTTGAAGGCAATCGCCGCCTGGCAAGAGGCGACCAGACACGCCGTGCGAGCCGCCTGGTTTGTCGGTTCGCCAAAAGCAATCGGCAGCCACCTGCCCAGCAAAAGCATTGCCGACTCTGCAAACGGATCTGTCATCACGGAAGCGGCTTTGGACACATACGCCTCTACCGCATGCGTCACAGCGTCATAACCTGACGCAGCCGTTACATGCGATGGCGCCGATACCGACAAACTGCCATCGAGCAGCGCAACATGGGGCGTCATGGCCTGCGAACGGAAGATCAGCTTGATTTCGGAGCCCGCCTGCCCCGCGATAGCGGACTCGGAAACCTCGCTGCCAGTGCCCGCGGTGGTAGGTACTGCGACCAGAATACTGGGGTGCGGCTTGAAAGACTTGCCAAACCCGGAAACAGACTCAACCGTTCCCGGATTCGCCAGCAGGAGGCGCGCAATCTTGGCCGTGTCCATGGCCGAGCCGCCGCCAATGACCACAACAAAGTCGGGATTGACGGCATGCATCGCCGCCGTGCAGGCCGCAACACTTGTGGTGTCCGGCTCATGCGCAGGAACAAAGTAAAAAACTGGTTGCTGACCGGTCGCCGTCTGCAGCAGCGTGGCGATGCGGCTGGCAGTTTCACTGTTGTGGAAATAGCCGTCCATCACAACCGCTGCGCGGGCGGCCTTGAACTCTCGCGCGAGATCGGTGAGGCGGTCGAGTGCCCCCCATGCAGAAACAATGCGCTGGTTGGAGTGAACAAATACGAAGGGTTGAAGCTCTTGCATGGTGGGTGTGCTCCTTGGCGGGTTCGGCAACCTTCGACTCGAGTCTACGAAATATCCATCACGACACTCTTGTGCTGCAAATAGGCGTCCAGCCCCTCAATGCCGAGTTCGCGACCGTACCCGCTTTGCTTGTAGCCACCAAAAGGCATCTCGATGCCGATCACGGCCGGGGTATTGACCGAAACGGTGCCAGCTTCGATCCGGGCCGCCATCTGGTGTGCGCGAGCGAACGAGCGTGTCCATACTGTGGCCGCCAGTCCGTAATCCGAATCGTTCGCGACACGAATCGCCTCTTCCATATCCTGCACCCGGATCACCACCAGCACCGGGCCGAAGATTTCTTCACGCGCAATTTTCATGGCGTTGTTGGCATGGTCAAAAATTGTCGGCTCCACATAGGGACCCGACAAACCCGCCGGTGCCTTGCCGCCACATACCAACCTGGCACCTTCAGCCACGCCATTCGCGCAATAGGCAAGAATGCTTTGCTGTGCGCCTTTGTTGATCACCGGGCCCAAGGTTGTCGCAGCATCCATCGGGTCACCGATCTTGAGCAATCTGGCACGTGCCACCAGCTTTTCCACCACCTCGTCGGCTACCGACTCCATTACGACCAGACGCGTGCGCGCCGCACACTTTTGCCCGGCGTGCCCAAACACGCCTGCGGCGGTACCAATGACCGCGCGCTCCAGATCGGCATCGTCAAGAATCACGGCCGGTGACTTGCCCCCGAGTTCCAGTGTCACCCGTTTCACGGACTCCGCTGCAGCCCGCGCAACGCGAACGCCAACTTCAGTAGACCCGGTGAACGACACCTTGGAAATGCCAGGATGGCTCGCGATTGCCATACCGATTTCCCGGCCCGGACCCGGGACCACGTTGAACACGCCGGGCGCAAGCCCAGCCTCCCCCGCCAGCGCCGCCAGTGCCAATGTCGACAGTGGCGTCTCGCTCGATGGCTTGACGACCACCGTATTGCCAGCCGCCAACGCTGGCGCAAGTTTCCATACCAGCAACAGGATGGGGAAATTCCAGGGCAGGATCAAACCACAAACCCCCAATGGCTCGCGCCGCACGAAGCGATGGATCGTCGCTGCACTGGCAACCACCCGCCCGTCCAGCCGCTCGGCGCAACCGGCGTCCCACTGCAAGGTGGCGACACTGGCACGAATATCGATCTCGGCATCGGCAATCGTTTTGCCGGCGTGATTTGATTCCAACGCGACGAATGCGCGGAACTTGTTCTGCAGCCCAGCCGCCATCGCAAGCAATACTTTAGCGCGCTCGGCCGGCGCTTTATTCGCCCATGCCGGAAACGCGGCACGGGCCGCTGCTACGGCGCTGTCCAGTTCGACGGCGGTGGCGGCACCGCAATCCAATAGCGCCTCGCCGTTCGCTTTGCCGTGTACCGTTTGGTGCGCGGCCGTGGCAACGAATTTGCCGCCGATGAAAACACTGGAAGACGGGATGCCGCTTAAAAGCGGCGTGTAATCGGAATGGCTATACGGGATTGACATGGTTTTGGCGTGCGAAGTAAAGTCAAAAAAGCAGGTGCCACCAACTACATCAGACCGATGCTGTGCCACTCGCCGCGATGTGCATTGAAGCCGGCAATCGCGACGGCGTCTTGCTGTCCGCTGCCGTCGAAATCGATGATGCCGACGGACGTTGTGCGGCCGTTCGCCGCCGCCAGCGCCGTGCCCACGGCAACGCGGGTTTGCGCGCCCTCGCCGATCAACTTCCCAAGGAGCGTTGCAGCGGCGTAGGCATAACGTGCGTAGGGAGATAACGGTGGTACCGCCTGAAGTGTTCGATAACGTTCGTCGAAGCGGCCGCCGTCGGCCAACAGCGCCGGCGGCACATGCGCTTCAGATAAGGTGAACACGGCTGCATCGTTTGGGTTGATTGCATCGAGCGTATCGCTATCGATCATCGCGGCGGCAGTCGCGACGATCGGTTTTGTCCATCCGGCGCGGCGCGCAGCCGCAATCAAGGTTGCCGTCGTCGAACGCTCGCGCGGCGCAATGCCGGCCGTCGCGGCAAATGCCTTCCACCAGGCCTCCGGGGCGGCAGCGATCCACAGGGCGTCGGCATCCTGCAGCAGAAGCGGATCTTGCTTTTCCCCGGCAATGCTGCCGCCGGCGGACAACCAAGCCGCCGTAAACAGCGCAGCATGTTCACGGCCGTAAGGCGTATCGTCACGCAACAGCGCAATACGCTGCCAGCCGTTTTTCTGCGCGAGTGCGACGGTCGCCCGCGCTTCGTGCCTGAAGGTGCCGCACAGCCGAAAAATTCCGGGACCAAGCCGATTTTCTGTGATGTCCACATGGTGTGCGCCCCATACAACAAGCGGCAAACCAGCCTCGGCATAGATCGGCGTGACCGCGAGTGCGACCACGGAGCAATAGTGCCCGACGACACCGATCACCCGCGCATCCCTGGTTAGCTCGGATACCGCTGCAATCCCGATTGCAGGATCGCAGGCGTCGTCCACAACCGTCAGCTCCAACGGATCGCCCAAATCGTTCAAGGCCAAGCGCACCGCAGCGACAGCGCTATTGCCAACTTGCGCAACAGCACCTGTCAGCGGAGCGACAACGGCTATACGACGCATCGAGCCTCAGACAAAACCGCGAAGGAGAACCCTGACTGCCAGGTTCAGCGCGTATTGACAATCGACATGATGTTTTCCATGCCGCCGAACTTGGAAGCCTCGGCCTCCCACACCGGCCGCATCGCGTCGCGCCACGGACCCTGATTCACCTGGGAGACCTTGGCACCCTTGGCAATCGTACGCTCCAGCGCCTTGCCAATTTCCGCCTGCTGGATGCGGTTGAAGTAACCCGACATTTCATTGGCCGTTGTCTGGAAAATGCGCTTTTGCTCAGGACTCAGGCGCTGCCAAAAGCGCTGCGAAAACACGATGCCACCCAGCGACCAGATATGCCCGGTCTCGACGAAATGCGGAGCAACCTCAAACAGCTTCAAAGCTTCGAATCCGTCTTTGGTCATGTCCATGAAATCGACAACACCGGTGGACAGCGCGCCGTAGGTCTCGGTAATCGGGATCGCCGTCGGGTTGGCACCCAGAGTCTTCCAGATTGCAATATGCAATGGGCTTTGAAGTACACGAATCTTCTTGCCACGTGCATCCGCTGGCGTCAATATGGGTTCACGGCTGACCACGTTGCGCGCACCGTAGGTGATGTAGCTCAACAACTCAAAGCCCTGGGCTCGGTAGAGTGGCTTGTAACGCTCGCCGATGGCGCCGTTGGTCACTGCCTCTACATGGGCGAGGTCCCGAAAGACAAACAGCAGATCGAAAACCTGCCCTTCGGGCACCCATGATGAGAGTGCCGCCAGAGTGGAATCTGCGCCCTGGATCGAACCCAGGCGCATGCCATCGGCCACCTCCCGCTCGCCGCCAAGCTGTCCACCCGGAAATATCTGCAATTCGACCTGGCCACCCGTACGTTCGCGAATGAGATCGCGAAACCGGTTCCACATGACCACCGTCGGCTGGCCTTCCTTGTAGATCACCGCAATACGTGCGGTCACCGGTTGCGCCTGGGCCTCGCTGACGGGTAACAAGCCACCCGCCAGGACTGCCGCGGTCGCAAGTGCAGCGCTAAAAATCCGTCTATGCAAAATCATCGTGTTTCTCCATATGTAAGGGAAAGGGGATCGGGACTGCGCGGTAAACAGCATGTGCGGGTCGCTCAACGGGCGCTAAGCCAGAGAAGTCCGAGCGAGATGGCGGGCACGTAAGTAATCAAGGCCAATGCAAAAATCAGGGCCGCCATGAGTGGCCACAATGCAGTGAACACGTCAGTGACCTCGAGTCTGGTGATCGTCGCCACAATATAAGCCAGGATCCCGACTGGCGGCGTCAGCCCGCCGATCATGAGATTGCAGATCACGATCACACCGAAGTGCACCGGATCCACTCCGACGCTCACTACCAGTGGCAGGAAGAGTGGAGCCAGAATCAGAATGGCAGCGCCGATATCAAGAAACATGCCGGCCGCCAGCATCACCAAGTTCAGGAACAGCAACACGCCCCACTTTTCGCCCATCCATTGCGTGGCAAAAGCAAGGATGTCCTGTGGGACACGCTCGGTCGTCAATACAAAACCAAACGGCAGGGCAGCACCAATGAGCAGACCGATCAACGCCGAGTCCACCGCAGTGGTAGCCAAGATCTTGTACAGTGACTTCAGCTCGAAGGTGCGGAACACGAACAGCCCCAGGAACAGCGCGTACGTCACGGCTATCGCACCCGTCTCCGTCGGCGTGGCGATACCAAAACGCAGACTACCAATGATGAAGAGTGCCAGAATCATCACCGGCACGGCGGCCATGCCTGCGCGACCGCGCTCCCCCCAAGTCGCTTTCGGCGCGGACGCGCCGTAACCATTGCGCTTGGCAACCACCCACACGGTGGCCATCAGAAAGGCCGCGAAAAGCAGCCCCGGCCCGATGCCCGCCATGAATAGCTGGCCAACCGAAATACCGGTCGCGGCAGCCACGATCAACATCCCGATCGATGGTGGGATGATATTGGGCAAGACTGCTCCCGCCGCACAAATTGCCGCCGAAAAAGCGGGTTTGTAACCGTCCCGTACCATCGACGGATGCAGCATCTTCGCGGCCAGCGCCGCATCGGCATTGGATGAGCCGGAGATGCCGGCGTAAAGTGTCGCGGACACGATGGTGACTTGCCCCATGCCGCCACGAAGATGGCGCACGAGCGAATAGGAAAAGTCGATCAGTCGCTGGGTCAGACCACCGATGTTCATCAACGCGCCGGCCAGCAAGAACAGCGGGATTGCCAACATCAGGAACTGGCCGGAACCGCGCACGACATTTTGTACCACCGCAGGGGCTGGCAATATGTCGTTGGATGCGTTGGCCATGAACACCGAGAAGAGCATCGAAAATGCGACCGGAACGCCAAGCAGAAGGGTCAGCACAAAACTCAGGGCCATTGTCAGAATGACATGTCCCTGCGGCAGATACACCCAAGTGGGCACATCCACCCCCAAAAACAACACGACTCCCAGCAGCACGCCTGCCGAGCCAAGCCAACGACCCTCTTTGGCATCCAGGTCGCGCAGCGCGATATAGACCAAACCGACGCCGCAGGACAACGGAATTCCTGCGTATTGAAGCCAGCTGGGCAACCCGAGCGCCGTGGAAGTTCCGCCGATCAAGCCGATGACCTCCTTGGCGCCAAACATCAGCGCGATCGTGGTGTAGGAAACCAGGCCATCCACCAGCACCGCGTGCACCCGCTTCATCGACTCGGGCATGACTTTGTCAATGGCACCGATTGCGATATGCATCCGTGAACGGTGTGCAAGGGGTACGCCAAGAAAAATCAGGTAGATGAACAACCACTGGCCAGCTTCAGCGGTCCAGGTGAACGAATTGTTGAATACATAACGCGAAACAACTCCAGCCATGGTGACGCTGGCGATACCGATCAGACACAACACCCCAAGACCGGTGAGGCTGACGTCGAGCGCATCCAGAATCCGCCGTGGCAGCGTGCGGGACGTGCTCCGGACGTCCGATGTGCCCGCATCGAGAGGTTCTGCAACACTCATGGTGATCCTGAATCGGCCACACACGTGGCCGGCACCAGACGACACCAGACAACCAACGGACGTACAACCGGCGGCGCCAAGGCAGCCGAATTTAGGGCAGTGGCAGCCGCAGTCAGGCGGCTAACCGATTCGCACGGTGCCATTTGCAAAAGCGAAAACAACAGCAAGCCACCGCCTCCTTGCGGCAATATGGTCGGACGGTTGTCGTCGATTTCCGGAATATGCGGAATCTCTACGCCATACTGGCCGACATCCTCGCGAATCTTGTCAACACCGACGCGAATGATGTCGATCTCGACATCGGGGTGGGTCGCCCCCAAACCGTATTCCGCCGCCAAGGCGCGGCTTCGTCCAGAGCGTTCCCGTTCTCCGTCTGGCAGGTTCACCACGGCATAAACCCCGCTCAGCAGACTTCCGCGCAACTTCTTCGCAAACTTGACTCCAATTACCCGCTTTTCGTCGGCCGACAGGTCTCCAAAAAAGCGTCGCATGATGATCCTGCCAAACTGAATATGGCGCGCCTCGTCCCTGAGCACCAACCGGCAAGCCTCCCTGATCGACGCAAAGCGTGCGTTTTCGTAGCGCGCCTGCAAGAGTTCGCCAGAGAGTTGTTCAAACAGCGTATTGACGGATAGCCCCGCAAAGAAGCTCATCTGCTTTTCGTCGCGTTCGTCGTGAAAACGGGGAATGACCTGCTGGAAATAGTCTGCGCGCGGCGTCGGCTGGTAGCCACCCAAGGCATTGGCAATCCTGAAGCTCACCTCATGATGGCGGAGTTCCTCGGCGATGAAATTGGTGATGTGCTGCTTGATCTCGAAGGGCTGGTGGCCAAAAATGGCTTCGCGCAGCCGTTCGGCTCCATAAGGCGTTGCACCATGCTCCATCCACGCACGCAGGCTCCACCATTCGGCCCCGGCCGCGCGCACTTGCGCAGGGAGATCCGCGTTGACCAGGTCACTGAAGTCAATACAGGTCGCGGGATCCCATGCCAGCCTTCGGGACTCCTCACACAGCCTCCACACCTCGGGATATTCCACATCCGACACTACCGGATATGGGTTGGGCACCGGCACAAGTTCTTCGAGCACGGACGGCTGCATTGGATGACTCCGGATTGGATGGCTTAAAGTGAACTCACGGCTTTACTCGTCGAGGTCTCAATTTGCCAGCAGAAAATTGACATCCAAGAGATGACAAAAATCAACAAACGAACAAGTGTTCGCAATTTATTCGACAATCCCGGACATGTCAAGCACTCAGAAAAACGCGACAAGAAAACCACCTGAGAAGCGGGGCGAGCGGCTTGAGTCGCTTGAACGGGGACTTCGCGTGCTGGAGCTTTTTGGCCAGGGGTCGGCGCGCAATTTTGCAATGATCGAAATCGCCGACCAACTCCGTATCACCCGGGCATCGACGCTTCGTATTCTGGCGACCCTGGAAGCCATAGGGTACGTTCGCCTGGATGGACGCACCTACTCGCTTACCCCTCGCGTACTGGCCCTGGGCTACTCGTATCTAGCGTCGTTGGGCTTCAGGACCGTCGCTCGGCCGATTCTTGAAGATATGGTCCGACACACCAGGGAAACCTGTTCCATCGGCGTGCTGGATGGGACGGACGTGGTGTACGTTGCGCGCGAAGAATCACGCCGCCTGATACGGATCGACCTCAGTGTGGGCAGCAGGCTTCCTGCCCACTTGAACTCAATGGGGCGTGTACTCCTTGCGGCACTGCCAGACGCAGACCTGAATTTGTATATCAAAATGATCAAACTCGAGAAGCTCACCAAACGCAGCATCGTCGACCGCCGCGAACTGAAATTGCGCATTCTGGAAACTCGAGCTTTGGGATATTGCTACATTGACGGCGAGGTGGATGACCGCATCGCTGGCCTGGCAACCCCCGTTCGGAACCGAAATGGCGCGACGATTGCGGCACTGAACCTCAGTCTTGGATTTGGGCGGCATGACCGCGCGCAAGCAGAGGAAATCTTCTTGCCTCTTCTGCGAAAGGCGTCGCAGCAGATTGAATCTATCGTGCAAAACGACATCTCCGTGAACTGATCCTCATGGCCGCGCCCTGCCTGGTCCAACTTACACAGCCGCCAGCAGGGCATCGGCAAACATCGCCGCCACATTGAAACCGGTCTGCTGCGTGATCTCCTGGAAACAGGTGGGGCTGGTCACATTGATCTCTGTGACATGTTCACCAATGATGTCCAGGCCCACCAGCAACAATCCCCGTGCGGCCAGAACCGGGCCAATCGCTTCGGCGATCTGGCGGTCACGCGCTGACAGCGGTTGGGCTACGCCTTTTCCGCCCACCGCCAGGT
Organism: Rhodoferax sp.; assembly: GCA_026785765.1. Classification (GTDB taxonomy): domain Bacteria; phylum Pseudomonadota; class Gammaproteobacteria; order Burkholderiales; family Burkholderiaceae_C; genus CAISIP01. Next base: position 15,103 of record JAJAZK010000548.1, read on the forward strand.
TACCGCGCACTTCGCCACCCTGTGGAATACGCGCCAGGCAAAACGGCACCGGCTTGCCGCCAATCACCAGCACCCGTTTGTCGCCTTGCGCGATCTGGGGAAGAAACTTCTGGATCATGACGGACTGCACGCCATCGCGGTTGAGCGTTTCCGTGATGGCGCCGAGGTTGAGGCCGTCATCGCGAACACGGAAGATACCGGTCCCACCCATGCCGTCAAGTGGCTTGAGGATGATGTCGCGGTGCAGTGCATGAAAATCCCGCACATCGGCCGCACTGCGCGTCACCAGCGTGGGCCCGCAGAACTGCGCAAACTCCATGACGGCAAGTTTTTCCGGATGGTCACGCAGGGCGCGCGGCTTGTTGAAAACGCGCACACCTTCGCGCTCAGCCTGCTCCAGCAGGTGGGTGGCGTAGAAGTACTCCGAATCAAAGGGCGGGTCCTTGCGCATCACGACGGCGCCGAAATCGCGCAGCGCCCGCTGGCTCTCGCCGTGCGCGCCGCTCACCACCTCGAACCAATGGTCGGCGGCACCCGTCAGCCGGATTGCGCGCACTGCCGCCTGCACCACGCCACCGCTTTGCCATGACAGACCTGCCGGTTCACAGGCCGACACCAGGTGGCCACGCTGTTGCAGCTCACGCATCATTGCAAAGGTGCTGTCCTTGTAAACCTTGAACGACTCCAGCGGGTCGGCAACAAAAAGAACATGCATCGGGAGGTGGACCTTCAACGGACTGGCCGGGCGTATTGTTGCACCGCCAGCGCAATGGCGCCGGCGACGACGCCCCAGAACGCCGACCCGATACCCGCGATCACGACGCCACTGAGCGTCACCAGGAACGTGATGGTGGCGGCCTCGCGATGTTTGTCGTCCTGCACCGCAACTGCCAGCGCATTGGCAATCGTGCCCAGCAGCGCCAGGCCTGCAATTGCCGCCACCAACTCACTCGGAAAAGCCGTCAGCACCCCGGTGAAGGTCGCCCCGAAAACACCGATCAACACATAGATCGCGCCACACGAGACGGCCGCCGTGTAGCGTCGCGCCGGGTCGGGATGCGCCTGCGGCCCCATGCAGATTGCCGCAGTGATGGCGCTCAGGTTGAGCGCGAAGCCGCCAAACGGCGCCAGCACCAGCGTCGCCACACCGGTGAGTGTGATGATGCCTGACACTGGCAGGCCGTCGCGCCCTCCGTAACCGGCAGCGCGAATGGCGGCAACGCCGGGCAGATTCTGCGAGGCCATGGTCACTACAAACAGCGGAATCGCCAGGCTCACGAAGGCCGCCCAACTCCATTGCGGCATGGTGAACACGGGTAGTGCCAGCTCCAGACGCAGGTCAGCGCCAGCGAACTGACCGCGCAGCGCGACGTACAGTATCCCCACCACCAGCGTCAGCACCACAGCGTATCGGGGCAGCAGCCGATGTCCAAGCAGGTAACTGGCCAGCATCAACAGTACCAGCACCAGTGCGGTCTGTGCCGCCATAAACGCCTGCATGCCAAAACGCGCCAGTACACCTGCCAGCAGGGCTGAGGCAATTGCCAGCGGTATGCGGTTCATGACTTTCTCGAACCAGCCTGTAATGCCAAACAGAGTGACCAAACCCGCGCTGGCCATGAACGCGCCGACGGCTTCCGCCATGCTGAATCCACCGGCCAGACCAGCGCTTGCCAATACCGCTGCGCCAGGCGTCGACCAGGCCACCATGACCGGTTTGCGCAGCCACCAGGACGGCAGCATGGAACACAGGCCCATACCCAATCCAAGGGCCCACATCCACGACGATATCTGCGCCGGGGTTGCGCCAAAAGCCAAGGCCGCCTGGAACACGATGGCGACCGAACTGGTGAATCCGACCAACACGGCCACAAAACCGGCGCTGAACGTGGACACACTGAGGTCGTCAAAAAAACGCATCGGAGGATTGTGCCGCGTCCAGAAACAGTGACAGTGGCGCCGCTTCAGATCTCGATCTTCGAGCCGAGCTCCACCACCGCGTTGTTGGGCAGGTTCAGGAAGTCTGCCGCCCCACTGGCATTGTGGTGCATTTGCGCGAAGATTTTCTCGCGCCATTGCGCCATGCCGCTGCCAATCGTGGGCACGACAGTGTCGCGCGACAGAAAATAACTCGTCGTCATGGGCTCAAGCTCACAGCCGCGTCCTTTGATCTGCTGCAACGCCTTGGGCACGTCGGGGTCGTTCTTGAAACCGTAGTGGATGGTGACCTGCCAGCACTGGTGCCCAAGCGACTCGATTGACAGCCGTTTGTCCAGCCCTATCCAGGGCACCTCATGGTTCACAACCGTTACAAACAGGTTGTTCTCGTGTAATACCTTGTTGTGCTTGAGGTTGTGCAACAGGGCGTTCGGCACCGTCCCTGACTCGGCGGTGAGAAAAACGGCAGTTCCTTCCACGCGTGTCGGTGGGCTGATAAAAACGGCTTCAAGGAAACTGCCCAGGTCGATCGCATCGGCACGCAGTTTCGCGTTCAGCAGTTGCCGACCCTGCTTCCAGGTGAGCATGAGCATGAAGATCACCCCACCAATCAACAACGGGAACCAGCCACCGTCGAAAAACTTGAGCAAGTTGGACGCGAAAAACGCAAAGTCGACAATAAAGAACAAGCCGGTAGCACCCAGACATAGGGCCAGCGGATAGTTCCACTTGTAACGAATCACGTAGAACGTAAGAATGGTGGTTATCAGCATGTCGATGGTCACCGCTATGCCGTAAGCAGCTGCCAGGTTGCTGGACGAACGGAACAACAGAACCGCCAGCACGATGGTCACGAACAATCCCCAGTTGACGAACGCAATATAGATCTGCCCCGTTTCCCGCACATTGGTGTGCTGGATATTCAGACGCGGCAGATATCCCAGCTGGATGACTTGTTTGGTCACGCTGAAGGCAGCGGTGATCAGCGCTTGTGATGCAACCACGGTGGCCATGGTGGCCAGAATCACCAACGGGATCAATGCCCAGTCGGGTGCCATAAGATAAAACGGATTCTTCACCGCCTCCGGACTCTTCAGCAGCAAGGCGCCCTGGCCAAAATAGTTGAGCGTCAGCGCCGGCATCACGACGGAAAACCAGGCCAGACGAATCGGTTTCTTGCCGAAGTGGCCGAGGTCGGCGTACAACGCCTCGGCGCCCGTAACGCATAACACCACGGCACCCAGGATGATGAAGGTGATGCCGGGGTTGGCAAACATGAACCCCAGCGCGTAATGCGGGCTGATAGCCCTGAGGATGGGCGGATAAGAAGCGATCTGCATCACGCCCAGCACGCCGATTACGACGAACCAGACCAGCGTCAGCGGACCAAAGAATTTTCCAATCCCCGCAGTCCCGCGTTTTTGCACCACAAACAGGCAAAACAGGATCAGCAAGGTCAGTGGGATCACAAACCGCTTGAAGGCCGGTGACACCACTTCGAGGCCCTCGACTGCCGACAGGACGGAGATCGCCGGCGTGATAACCCCGTCTCCAAAAAACACGGCCGTACCAAAGATACCGACCAACAGCAACACGCTGCGCAAACGTGGGCTGCCTTTGACCGCTTGCGAGGCCAGTGCCAGCATGGCGACCAGGCCGCCTTCACCGTTGTTGTCGGCACGCAGAATCAGCACCACGTACTTGAGCGATACGATGGTGGTCAGCGTCCAGAAAAAAATCGACAGGATGCCATAGACGTTCTGTGGCGTGAATGGCACATGCCCGGAATTGAAGACTTCCTTCAGGGCGTACAGGACGCTGGTACCGATGTCTCCGTAGACGACACCAATCGCGCCCAGTGTGAGCGCGGTGAGGGAGGATTTGGACGCTGACACAAAACAACCCGGTCCACAGCCGGACCCAGTTTCATTGCCTAGAAGCGCCCAATTGTGCGCTACCGCGGTCCACATCCGCGCGAAGCCCGAGCTCTAATTCCAGCGCCTGCCTACGCGATGTTGCATCGCAACAACTGTTCCAGGGCTATTGCCACCTGTGCACTGTGCTGTCAGGTGTAAACCTCGGCTTCCGGGTCGGTCGCCTCGAGTTCGTAACTTGCCGCCAGCATGGCCAAGCGACCGATCACGCCGTACATATAGAACCGGTTGGGTGCACTGGCGCCCGGCGCGACACCCAACTGGGGTAAGTGCGTACTCTCCGCGAACGCCAATGGAACAAACTCGGAGTCCGGCGCGCACAAGGTGTCTTCGCTGCCGCGTCCGGCATGGATTCGATAAAAACCCCCGACCACATAACGGTCCATCATATACACCACCGGTTCAGCCACCGCCCCATTCATGCGCTCGTTGGTTAACACGCCTTCCTGCACGATCCACTCAGCTACCTGCGAGGGCGGCGAGCCTTTGCCATGCACCGGCACGGCAAACGGTGGCAGAGCGGACAAGTCCTTGGTGTCGCGCACCATCTTGATGCCCATCCCGGTATTGCTGTTATCGGCCTTGATGGCAACAAATGGCTTTTCGTTGATCCCGTATTCCTTGTATTTGCGCCGGATTTTGGTGAGCAAAGCGTCCACACTGCTGGCCAGACTCTCCTGGCCTTGCGCAGTGGAAAGATCGACCGCGCCGCAGCGGTTGAACATCGGATTGATAAGCCAGGGGTCCACACCAATCAGTTTGCCGAAGCGTTTGGAGACCTCTTCGTAACTCTGGAAGTGCCGGCTCTTGCGCCGCGTCGGCCAACCCGCATGCAGGGGCGGCAGCAGGTATTGTTCGTGCAATTCTTCCAGAATGCCAGGGACGCCAGCGATCAGGTCGTTGTTGAGCAAGATCGTGCAGGGGTCGAAATCCTTCACGCCCAATCTGCGTTTGCTTCGGATCACTGGCTCCAGTCGCACCTGGTCACCATTGGGCAAGGTCAGATCGGTGGCGGTCTTGATGTCCGGATTGATCGAACCAATCCGCACATGCATACCGGCCATGTGGAAGATACGACGCAATTGCGCGACGTTAGCCAGGTAAGAGCCGCCGTCCGACCTGTTTTCTGGAACAATCAGCAGATTGCGGGCTTCCGGGCAGATTTTTTCGATCGCCGCCATGGCCGCCTGCACCGCGAGCGGCAACATGGCTGACGTCAGATGGTCCCAGCCATCAGGGTACAAATTCGTGTCGACCGGAGCGAGCTTGAAACCGGCGTTGCGAATATCAACCGAGCTATAAAACGGCGGCGTGTGCTCCATCCACTCGAGCCTGAACCAGCGTTCAATAGCCGGCATGGAGTCAAGGACGCGTTGCTCCAGTTCGTTGATCGGGCCGGTGAGCGCGGTTACAAGATGTGGAACCATGGAATTGTTGTTGTCGGCAAGGTAGGATGACCACTTCGATTCTAGGACTTGGGGGCATATGGTTTGGTTCCAAGACCGGCCTTCACAATCCGTCCGATTTACACGCCGCCGCGGCATTTTATTGAGCAAAACCAAACACCATGCAGTATCGCAAACTTGGAAAAAGCAACCTCAAGGTGTCCGCCCTGTGCCTGGGCAGCATGATGTTCGGCGACCAGACCGACCGCGCAGCGGCCGCCAACATACTGGCGCATGCGCATGACAACGGTGTGAACTTCGTCGACACGGCCGACGTCTACACACGCGGCGCCTCAGAAGAAATGCTTGGCGCCCTGATCAAGGGCCAGCGCGCCCACTGGATACTGGCCACCAAGCTGGGCAACCCGATGTCCGAGCGCGTCAACGAGACGCACTATTCGCGCAGCTGGATGCTGCGTGCAGTGGACGACAGTCTGCGGCGCCTGCAAACCGATTGGATCGACATCTACTACCTGCACCGTGACTACAACGGCATGGACCTCGAGGAGCCCTTGGTCGCGCTGTCCGACATGTTGCGCGCAGGCAAGATCCGCTATTGGGGCGTTTCGAACTTCCGCGGCTGGCGGATTTCCGAACTGGTCCACATTGCAAAACGCGTCGGCATGCCCGGCCCGGTTGTGTGTCAGCCATATTACAACCTGCTCAACCGGATGCCGGAAGTCGAAATCCTGCCGGTTTGCCAATACCACGGCATCGGCGTTGCCTCGTACAGCCCGATCGCGCGTGGTGTGCTGACCGGCAAATACACCCCGGGCGCGGTGCCCGCGCCAGACTCACGGGCCGGACGGGCAGATAAACGCATGATGGATACCGAGTTCCGCCCGCAATCGCTGCATATTGCACAGCAACTGGCGGCCCATGCTCAATCCCGCGGCATCACACTCGCCCAGTTCGCCACCGCCTGGGTGTTGGCCAACCGCATCACCAGTTCGGTGATCGCAGGCCCGCGCACCTTGGCGCAATGGCAGGATTACTTCCGCGCGCTGGACTACGAGTTCACCGCGCAAGACGAGGCCATGGTGGATGGCTTCGTGCCCTCTGGGCATCCGTCCACGCCCGGTTACACCGATCCAGCCTACCCACTCATTGGCCGGATCACGGCATAGTGAAAATTTTCTATGGCTGGCGCATGGCGGGTGCGGCCTGCGGCATCCAGTTCATGTTTTCGGCCTTGCTGAACCAGGCCTTTGGCGCCTACGTCGCGGTTCTTTCCGATGAACGCGGCTGGAGCAAGACGGCGCTATCCGGCGCAGCCGCGCTGCAGTCGGTGGAGTCCGCCATCATGGGTCCGCTGCTGGGCTGGTTCATGGACCGGTTCGGACCCCAGAACATGATCCGTGCCGGTGTGATTATCTTTGCCGGGGGATTCTTTGCCCTGAGCCGGATCGAGACCATCGGTGACTTCTACCTGTGCGCGGTGTTGTTGGCGATTGGCGCCAGTCTGGGCGGGTACTTCCCGTTGACTGTCGCCTTGATCCAGTGGTTCGAACGGCACCGGGCGCGCGCCCTGTCGGTCATGAGCATGGGCCTGGCACTGGGCGGTCTGGCCTTGCCTGCGATTGCCTGGTCAATACACCTATATGGCTGGCGCGCCACCGCGTTTGCTTCGGGCATCATCGCCCTCGTGGTCGGTCTGCCGCTGGCGACGGTAATACGCCGACGGCCGCAGGACCATGGCGAGACGGTGGATGGTCTGCCGCGCGCCGCGCCGTCCGCCGTCGAAGCTGCTCCCGGAGCGCCCGTCGTCCAGACAGAATTCACCGTGGCACAGGCCTTGCGCACACGCGCCTTCTGGCTGCTGGCGTTGGGCCACGCGTTCGCGTTGCTGGTGGTGACCTCGGTCAACGTACACGGTATCTCCCACATGAAAGAAGGGCTGGGATACACCGTCCAGCAGGCGTCACTAGTTGTGATGCTGCTCACGTTCGGCCAGATTGGCGGTGTTCTGCTTGGCTTCGGCATTGGCGACCGCTTTGAAAAACGCTATGTCGCCGCCTTGTGCATGCTTGGTCACACCATCGGCCTGTTGCTGCTGACCTACGCCAGAACACCATGGGAAGTTGCCGCATTCGCCATCGTGCACGGCGTTGCCTGGGGCTTGCGCGGCCCGTTCATGCAGGCAATACGGGCCGACTACTTTGGTCGCAATGCGATCGGCATGATCCTCGGCTTGTCTGCCGTGATCATTGCACTGGGGCAGATCGCCGGCCCGCTGGTGGCTGGGGTATTTGCTGACCTGACTGGCAACTACCGCCTCGGCTTCACCATTCTGGCCCTGGTTGCCGGAGCCGGCTCGGTGTTGTTCCTGCTTGCAGTCAAGCCGACTGGCACGACCGGCGCGTGAGGCTTCAGTGGTGCAGCGCGTCGCCGTGTTCGCCCATCGCTTCACCCAGGCGCACCGCGCGCTGCGTTGCCCACAAGGGATTGAAGCGGGTGCTGCCCTTGGGGAACAGCAGCACCACGGTGGACCCCAGCAGAAAACGCCCCATCTCCTGACCTTGTTCCAGTTCCACCGGTTTGTCGCGGTAATCCCACTCCCGGACGCGCCCCGAACGCGGCGGATTGACCACCCCATGCCAAACGGTGGCCATGCTCCCCACGATGGTGGCCCCTACCAGCACCAGCACAAACGGACCGCGGGCAGACTCGAACAGACAGACAACGCGCTCATTACGGGCGAACAGTCCAGGCACGCCACGCGCCGTCGTCGGGTTGACGGAAAACAGCGCTCCCGGTACATAGACCATACGCGTCACACGGCCGGCACACGGCATGTGGATGCGGTGGTAGTCGCGCGGGCTGAGGTACAGCGTGGCAAAAAACCCGTCCTCGAAACGGGCCGCCAGCGCCGCGTCGCCACCCAACAGCGCCGTCGTCGAATAGTGATGCCCTTTGGCCTGAAAGATCTGATCGCGCCGGATCTGGCCGAACTGGCTGATGGCGCCGTCCACCGGACACACCAGATCGGCCTTGGCAAGGGGCCGTGCGTCAAGCTTCAATGGGCGTGTGAAAAACTCGTTGAAGCTGCTGTAGTTGCGGATGTCCGGATCGGCCGCCTCCGCCATGTTGACCTTGTAGCGGCCAACAAACCAGCGGATCAACCGCGTCGTGAACGCGCCACCATGGAAAGAGGCAACCAGCCCGGCAAAACGTGTCAGTGCCTGTTTGGGCAACAGGTATTGTGGCAAGACGGCACGGCGATCGGACACGATGGAGGTTCCCCTGTGCCCGGGGCAGGCAAAATGGTGCGGGATTATATCGACCGGCTTCACAACTGCCGACAATCCAGCCATGACCGCCCGTATTCCGCCGATCCAGTGCCTGCTGACTTTCGAGGCACTGGCGCGGCTGCGCAGCGTGACCCAAACGGCCGACGAGCTGTTCGTCACGCCCAGCGCGGTCAGCCACCGCGTCAAACAACTCGAACAGATCATCGGCACCAAGCTGTTCGGGCGCGCCGACTTCTCCTTGACCACACAAGGCAGCGAGTACCTGGCGCAGGTGCGCGAGGGCCTGGCCAGCTTGCAGAAATTTCCGGGTCTGGCTTCGGCGCCGGGCAAACGCAAGTTGCGCCTGGCCGTGACGCCCACGTTTGCGCGCTCGATCCTGATCCCGCGTCTGCGCCAGTTCACGGAAACCTATCCGGAGATCGATGTCACGCTGCAGGTGTCGATACCACTGCTCGACGTGGTGGCCGAGGACGCCGACCTGATGGTGCGGTTTGGAACCGGTCGTTATGCCGACGTGGAGCATGTGTGCCTTATGAAGGACGACGTGACCCCACTGGCGTCCCCCACCTATGTGCGCGAACGTGGCCCGTTCGAACGGGTACAGGACCTGGAAGGCGAGGCCTTGCTGCGCAGTCCGCTCGAACCCTGGCGCACCTGGTTTGCCGCCAACCAGCTCGACTGGCCGGAGCCCGTCGATGGCTCGCAGTTCAACGACATCGGGCTGTTGTGTGATGCCGCGGCGGCCGGCATGGGTATCGGCCTGATCCGCCTCAAGCTGGGCGCACCCTGGCTGGACAACGGCACGCTGGTGCGGCTGCACGCGCACAACGTGCCCAGTCCGCATGCCCACTACCTGTGCTGGCGGACCGGCAGCATGGACCGCTGGGAATGCGCTGCGTTCGCCGACTGGCTGAAAAAGAGCATCGGATAGGCCATGCGGCGTTTTCACAAACCGTGTCAAATTTCTTCAGTGCGCGCTTGTCGCCACTGCAATACATTGCAACCATTGCTGTTGCAAGAAACGGATCCCCGATGAACGCCCCTGCCACTGCCGACATTGCCCAGCGCCTGCAACGGGCGCAACGCCAGGCTGAGGTCGTCGCTGCGCTGCGCGCGGCGGTGCCAGAG
>JAJAZK010000549.1 GCA_026785765.1 Rhodoferax sp.
GACCACGACCGGAGCCGCCAGCGGCTGGTCTTGGGTGTCGCAGGCGGTTGCGCAGCCTGCCGGTGGGCAGGGCGGTGGTTTTGCCGTGCAACGCGAACGTCTGGTCACCGGGCTGAAATTGAACCAGGACCAGCAGGATAAGCTGGATGCCATCTGGGCCGACATGCGCCCCAAATTCATGGCTGTGCGCGAACTGGCGGAGGCCGAGCGCGGTGCAGCGCGCGCCAAATTGACGGGCGAGATGCAGCAGCGCATCAACGCCATGCTCAAACCGGATCAGCGCGCCTTGTACGAGCAGATGCAGGCCCGGGCCACGGCTGGGGCTGCTGCCGGGGCTGGCAGTGCAACGGTGGCGCTGGCGGCCAGTGCGGCAGTGGGGCCAGCGGTGGTATCGGCTGCTGCGGATACGGCCACCGGAACGAGCAGTGCCCGGACGGCGCGCACACCTGGCGCAGGCGCCAGCGCGGCGCCAGGTGGTCCCGCTGCCAGAGCGCCTGCTGTCGGCGCGGCGGCGGGCGGCGCCGCGTCAGGTGCCGGTGGTCCACTGGCGGAGTTCCGCAACCGGGTGGTAGCCGAGCTGCAGTTGACCCCAGACCAGGCGGCCAAGGTGGACGCGTTGTTTGCGGCGGCACGACCGCGTTTCATGGGCTTGCGCGATGTGGCGCAGGAGGATCGCCCGAAGGCGCGTGAACGCATCCTGGCGGACTTGCGCGCCAGCATCGGCGACGTTCTGACGGCGGAGCAAAAACCCAAATACGTCGCCTTGCTGGCAGAGGCTGGCGGCCGTGTCAATACCCGCGGCCGCATCTATCTGATGGGCGAAGACGGTAAACCAAAGGCATTTAACGTGCGCCTCGGCATCACCGATGGCAGCAGCACCGAGTTGCTGGTGGCAGCCGGTGGACCGAACGCGGCAGAACTCAAGGAAGGGGCATTGGTGATCATCGGTATTCAGGGCGGTTCGGCTGCGTCCCCGGGTGGCGCACCACGGCCGCCCTCGGGTCCGCGCTTGCCGTTCTGAGTCACCGGGACCAAAGCCATGACGACGCTGATCCACGCGCGCGACCTGACCAAGGTGTACAGCATGGGCGACCAGACCGTACATGCCCTGCGTGGTGTGTCGCTGGACATCGAAGCGGCAGACTTCGTGGCGATCATGGGTGCCTCGGGTTCGGGCAAGTCGACCCTGATGAATATTCTGGGTTGCCTGGACCTGCCCAGTTCCGGTCAGTATGAATTGGCCGGCGAAGCGGTGCAGGCCATGCAGGGCGATCAGCTGGCGTCGATCCGCAACCGGCGCATCGGATTCGTGTTCCAGCAGTTCAACCTGTTGCCGCGCACCAGTGCCCTGGAAAACGTGGAGTTGCCCATGGTGTATGCCGGCGTGAACGCGCAGACGCGGCGCAAACGCGCACTGGCCGCCTTGCAGCAGGTCGGCCTGGGTGAACGCTCGTCGCATACGCCGTCTGAATTGTCCGGTGGCCAGCAACAACGGGTGGCGATCGCGCGCGCGCTGGTGAACCAGCCGCAATTGATTCTGGCGGACGAACCGACCGGGGCGCTGGACTCGCAGACCAGCGAGGACATCATGCGATTGCTGACCGACCTCAACCGGCAGGGCCTGACCGTGGTGCTGGTGACGCATGAGAGCGAGATTGCGGCCTGGGCGCGGCGCCGTATCGTGTTTCGCGATGGCCTGATGGTGCAGGACGTGGAGCAGAAGTCGGCCACCCAGTGGGCGGCTGGCGAACCCGCGGCTGGGCGGCCGACTGGAGTCGCCCCATGAACACACTGGCCGCTTTTCGCAGCGCCTTGCGCGCGCTCGCCGCCAATACACTGCGCAGCATTTTGACCATGCTGGGCATCATCATCGGCGTGGCCGCGGTCATCACCATGATTGCCGTTGGCCAGGGTGCGACCGATCGGGTGCAGGAGCAGATGAAGGGCCTGGGGTCGAACATCATGCTGGTGCTGCCTGGCACCATCACCCAGGGCGGGGTGCGTCTGGGCGCGCAGACCGGCCAGGGTCTTACCGAAGAGGATGCGCTGGCCATCGCGCTCGATGTGCCCGAGGTCCAGGTGGCGGCGCCGACGTTGCGCACTGGCGCCCAGGTGGTGGCAGGCAGCGCCAACTGGAGTACCAGCGTATTTGGTACGACCAACGATTACCTGGAGGCGCGCGAGTGGCCGCTGGCTTCCGGCCGGTTGTTCGAAGCGGCCGAGCTGGCAGGTTCGGCCAAGGTCGCCATCATCGGGCAGACCGCTGCGCGCGAGTTGTTCGGCGACGCCGATCCGCTGGACCAGGTCATCCGCGTCAAGAAAGTGCCGGTCAGCATCATCGGTGTATTGGCCAAGAAGGGCCAGAACTCGCTCGGGCAGGATCAGGACGATGTGTTGATGTTGCCCATCAGCACCTACCGCAACCGCATTCAGGGAGGGGCCGGTGCGAAGTTCAAACGCATCGGGTCGATCAGCGTCAAGGTAAAGGAAGGCCAGAGCATGAAGGCGGCCGAAGACAACATCAAGGACCTGTTGCGCCAGCGCTTCAAGGTGCAGCCCAACGCCGAGGACCCGTTTTCGATTCGCAACCTGACAGAAATCCTGCAGGCGCAGGAGGCGTCGAGCCGGGTCATGACACTATTGCTGGCCGCCGTGGCGGGCATCAGCCTGATCATCGGCGGCATCGGCATCATGAACATCATGCTGGTGAGTGTGACCGAGCGCACACGCGAGATCGGCCTGCGCATGGCGGTGGGTGCGCGCGGGCGCGACATCCTGATGCAGTTTTTGATCGAGGCGGTGACACTGAGTCTGATTGGCGGCGCCATCGGTGTCCTGCTCGGTGCAGTGGCCACCTGGGCCGTGGGAAACTTTGCCGGCTGGCAGGTCAGCATGACCCCAGCCAGCATCGCCCTGGCGGCGGGATTCTCGGGTTTTGTCGGTGTCTTCTTTGGCTTCTATCCGGCGCACCGGGCCTCCAAGCTGCTTCCGATCCAGGCGCTGCGTTACGAGTAGGGGCGTGGTGTAAGGGCGCCTGAACGTGCGGCGATAATCCGCGCTCAACGCGGGAGTACACGTGGATATTGTCTTGTTGGCGAAAGCCGCCGTCATGGGTGTGGTCGAAGGCCTGACGGAGTTTCTGCCAATATCCAGCACCGGTCACCTGATCCTGGCGGGCGCCCTGCTCAACTTCACAGGTGAGAAGGCCAAGGTCTTCGAGATCGCCATCCAGACCGGTGCGATCCTGGCGGTCATCATCGTCTATTGGCAACGTATTCGAGAAACCCTCATTGGTTTGCCGACCCAACGTCGGGCGCAGCATTTTGCGCGCAACGTGTTGATTGCTTTTTTCCCCGCCGTAGTGCTCGGCCTGCTGTTTGGCAAGGCTATCAAGGAGCACTTGTTCACGCCGGTGGTGGTGGCCAGTGCTTTCATTGTTGGCGGCTTCATCATCCTGTGGGCGGAGAAGCGACAGGCACGGCCGCAGACCGCGCCGCGCATCCATGAGGTGGACGCGATGACGGCCATGGATGCGCTCAAGGTTGGTCTGGTGCAGTGTCTGGCAATGATCCCCGGCACCAGCCGCAGTGGTGCGACCATCGTTGGCGGGATGTTGCTGGGACTGTCGCGCAAGGCGGCGACGGATTTCTCGTTTTACCTCGCCATTCCCACCTTGATCGGCGCCGGGGTCTACAGCCTGTACAAGGAGCGCGCCTTGCTGGCGATGTCGGATGTGCCGATGTTTGCTGTTGGATTGTTTTTTTCGTTCGCCAGCGCGTGGTTGTGCATCCGCTGGCTGCTGCGTTACATCGCCACCCATACCTTTGTGGTGTTTGCCTGGTACCGCATCGTGTTCGGCATCGTCGTCCTGATCACGGCCTGGACCGGCTGGGTACGCTGGGCTGCATGATTTAACCGAGAAACCGCAGTTGACCGCTCTTGTGCGCACGAGCAAAGTCACCCAGTGCAGTGCTGCGCGTTATGCGGGACTTATCGCCTTTTGGAGTGTGGTGAATCCGAGAGCCTGCGCGCGCGGGATGGAGCGCCCAGCTTTGTGCCTGCGCGCAAGCGCATGCCCAGGCCCCGCGGCCCAAGCCGCAGCCCCCTTCGGGGTGAGCCGCTGCGCTTCGCGCCTGCGTCTTTGATCGGGCCGCGTGGCCAGGGCACACGCTTGCGCACGAAAGCGGTCGTGTTGGGAACACCGCCGACCACAGGCCGCCGCAGGGGCCCCAGGCATGCGCCAACGATCAGCGGCCCCGGGCGCGAAGCGCGGAAAAATGGGCCCTATGGCCGAAACGCGCTGCTGTGTCATACCTGAACTCGGGCGGTTCGCCCATTTTGAGCACTGCAGCGGCCCACCTCGCGAGGGGGCCGGGGCTGCGTTGGCGCATGCATGGGGCTCCTGTGGCGGGCGCCTCACAGGACGGAAATTTTCCTTCTGGTCCTTCTGGTCCTTCTGGTCCTTTTGTACGTTCGAGTCTGCAACAGTGCACGAGCTGTGCTGTAATTTGCACAGCCGATCCGCGGCGGACCCGATTGATCTATGAGGCACCCATGAAAGCAACCTGGAATGGCGCAGTAATTGCGCAAAGTGACGACACCGTACTGGTAGAGGGCAATCACTACTTTCCGGAGGCGTCGCTCGACCGCGCCCACGTCAGCTTCAGCAACCACAAGACCAGTTGCCCCTGGAAGGGCCAGGCGAGTTACTACTCGCTGGTGGTGGATGGCAAGCTGAACCAGGACGCGGTCTGGTATTACGCCGACCCGAAACCCGAGGCGGCTTCAATCCGGGGCCGGGTAGCGTTCTGGAAAGGTGTCGAGGTCGAAGCCTGAACGGCGTCGTTGCTTGACCCACATCAAGCCGCGGATGCGGTGCCGCGAGCACACTGAAGGCCCAACTTCAGGAGTGCGCCATGTTCCAGAATCTGCTGGTACCGATCGACGGTTCGCCAACTTCCCAACTGGCGGTGGAAAAAGCCATTGGTCTGGCCAAGGCCTTCAACGGCACGGTCAACGTGCTGTATGTGATCGACCCCTATCTGTTCACTGGTGTCGGTGAAGGTTTTGCCTATGGGCAGACCCAGTACCTGAGTGCGGCCCGTGCCGAGGCCGATGCTGCACTGGCGGCCGCCCGCCAGGCCCTGCAGGCCGCCGGCATCAAGGCCAGTTCGTCCCTGATGGAGTCGCACGTGGTATGGCGTGGCATTCTCGACGCCGCAGCGCAGGGTCAGAACGACCTGATCGTGATGGGCTCGCACGGTCGCAGTGGCTTCGAGAAGCTGCTGCTTGGCAGCGTGGCGCAACGCGTGGTGTCACACGCCACTATGCCGGTACTGGTGGTGCGCGGGCAGAGCGACGCCGGTGTTTGAAGCGTTGTCAACACCAGACCTGCCGCAGATAGTCAATTCGGGCGAAAGTCCGCGCGAGCCGGGTCGGCATTTGCGATTGCCAACAAACTGGCGCTGACGATCAAGGCGCCACCGGCCAGCGTGGTAGCGCTCAAGGTGGCGGCGCCGGCCAGCCAGGACGACAGGGTGGCGACCAGGATTTCGGCCAGCATCAGCACCGACAGGACGTTGGCGCGCAGCCGCGACGCACCATATTGCAACGCCAGGTTGCCGACCAGCACCGCCAGCGTGAACATTAACAGGCCGACCCAGGCCACAGGCTGCGGCGCAAATAGCTCCGGCTGGCCGAAGCCGGCCATCAGCACCAGTCCGACTGGCGCGCAAAACACCGCTCCGGAAAACATCGCGAGGCTGCGCGTGTCGCCGCTCAGGTCGGCGAACTTCTTGAGCAATACATTGTTCAAGCCAAAGCAGAAGCCGGCAGCGATGGCCAGCCAGTCGGCCAGTGACTCCGGTATCGGAACACTCAGTTGTCCCTGGCCGAGCACCAGCACAGCACCGACCAGGGCCAGCAGTACTCGCCCCACGGCCATGCCCGTGACCGGTTCGTGCAGCAGCCAGCGCGCCAGCACCACCACCCACATCGGCATCAGGTAGAACAACAACACCGAGCGCACCACGTCGCCGGTGGTAAGGGCGATGTTGAAACAGACGTTGGTCAGGCCGGAGGCCAGTACCACCCAGAGTAGTTGCGGCGTCGCCAGGCTGCGTCGCACCACGCCGGGGCGCACCACGATGACTCCGAGGGTGCAGGTAGAGAACACGATCAGCGTCGTCCACAGGGAACCGACGCCATGCGCCTGCAGCCACTGCAACGGGTACCAGGCGATGCCCCAGACGCTGGCGTTGATCAGCGCGGCAAAGGCGGCTGGTAAAAGGGGGTAGCGGACGCTGGGCACCCGGCATTATGTCGGGGTTGCGGCCGCGCGTTTGCGAGCCCTTGAACCTGGCCTGGTTGCCGCCATGCCGGAACTGCAAGTCCAGCCGTACTTTCGGCAGTCGGTTCCGATGGGCTAGCGTGTCGGGCGTCCGCGCCGGGCCGACTCCAATCGTGCAGATGGTTTTTGTTGTGCGCAATGGGACGGGCACGACCACCTGATTGGCGCGCGTGGCTCTGCGGCATGCGCGAATAATTCCGTCTGTCCGGCGCGCTGGCCAACGAGGTCCGGGCGCCGAATGTGCTACGAAAACCGCTCAGCCGCACTGCCCGACGTAGCCACACGCAGTGCAGAAGTCGCAACCATCCTTCTTGATGACAGTCGGATTGCCGCATTCCGGGCATGGCTGGCCTGCCAGCACGGTGCTGGGCTGTGCGTCCTTGGGCGACTCCAGCACACCCATCTCGCGCACCGGGAAGCCGGCTTCGTCGAGCACGCCGAGCATCGCATAGCGGTGGATGATGAGCCGCGCCAGGTACGCGACGGTGGAGGGCCAGATTTGTTGGCGCCGCTCATTGTTCGGCAGGCCGGGCACAAACGCCATGAAGTGGCCCAGCGGCTCGGCGTAGTTGAGCAGTTTGCGCAGCTTCATGCCGATCCAGGCCGGGTCGATCACGCGCATGTCGAGTGACAACAGGCGCGCCAGCCCGTCCAGCGCCCGTGGATAGTTACCGGACAAACCCAGGGCGCAGGGCCGCGTGACCGCGTGTCCATCATGGCCGGGCAAGGTAATTTCCTTCAGGGTCAGGGTAAAGGTTTCGCCGGTGGCCGGGTTGTTTACGTCGACTGCCCAGGCCAGCGTGCCAGAGGGACCGGTCAGGGGCTCCTGGCGGCTGAACATCGCGTCCAGCACTGGCGTGGGCACCGTGCGTGCCGGGTCGGGTAGAGCGCGCAATTGCTCGCAGCGCCAGCGGATCACAGCCGCAGTGGCCGCGACGACACCCGGAAACAGGCGCTTCTCGCCGTTCGGCGGAAACGGCATCTCAAAGGAACGTTCTTCTGCCACGGTAGCCAGCACGTCGAGTTTGAGCTGCAGCCAGGCCGGGTCGTTCGCACGCAGGTCCATTGAGAGCGTTTTTGCGAGCGCGCCCAGCCCACGCGGTTGCTCGGCACCGTTCACCCAGACTTCGAACGGCCGCGGCGCACCGCCTTCTTCGGGAGCCAACTCGCCGACGAATAACGCGAAGTCGCCAAAAGGATGGTGCACCATGAAGGTCCACGCCGGGTTACCCGCCGGCAGTTCGGGCCGCCCCGGCCAGCGCAGCGACGACAACACCGGTGCGGGAAATCGATCCAGCGCCAGGCGGCGATTCGCGTCATTGATGGTCAACGGTGTTGCCACTGCGCTCGGCGAGATGCTCAGCACTGAGCCCAGCACGGTGTTCGGCCGGTAGGTGGCCAGGCCTTTCAAACCGGAAGACCAGGCTTGTGTATATAGATGCACAAAGTCGGCATAGGGGTAGTCGGCCGGCACATTGACAGTCTTGGAGATGGAGGTGTCGATACACGGCGCCACCGCAGCGACCATCTCTGCATGGTCCTGCGCGCTCATTTCCAGCGCCGTCACGAAGGCCGCAGTCAGCGGCGCCTGCGCGCCTTTGAGATGCCGGTACAGGCGCCAGGCGTGGTCTTCCACCGCGTACTCCTTGAGGCTGCCGTCGGCCATGCGTTTCTTGCGGGTGTAAGTCCAGCTGAACGGCGGCTCGATGCCGTTGCTCACGTTGTCTGCAAAAGCCAGGCTGATGGTTCCGGTAGGCGCAATCGATAGCAGGTGCGAATTGCGCAGGCCGTGCGCGCGGACACGGTCTTTCAGCGGCTGCGGCAGGCGCGAAGCAAAACTGTGGCCGCTCAGGTAAAGGTCGGCGTTGAACAGCGGGAAGGCGCCGCGTTCACGTGCCAGATCCACGGATGCGTTATAGACGGCGTCGCGCATACCCTCACTGATGGTGCGCGCCTGCGCTCGCGCCGCTTCACTGTCGTACCGCAGATTGAGCATGACCAGTGCATCGCCCAGCCCGGTGAAGCCCAGCCCCACGCGGCGCTTGTTGCGCGCCTCGGCTTGTTGCTGCGGCAGTGGCCAGACCGTCACATCAAGCACGTTGTCGAGCATACGGGTGGCGACGGTGGCCAGTTCGGCGAAGGCGACTGCGTCGAAGCTGGCGTTTGCCTCGAACGGATTGCGCACGAAGCGCGTCAGGTCGATCGAACCCAGGCAGCAGCAACCATAGGCAGGCAATGGCTGCTCGGCGCAGGGATTCGTGGCCGATATCGTCTCGCAGTACCGCAGATTGTTGTCGTTGTTGATGTGGTCGAGAAATAACACCCCTGGCTCGGCGTGGTCGTAGGTGGAGCGCATCACCTGGTCCCACAGATCGCGCGCGTGCAACTTGCGGTAGACCCAGATGCGGCTGCCGTCGGGCTGTGTCATGGCGTAGGCACCGGCCGCTTTTTGCGCCACACCGGGTTCGGCCTTGTGCAGCAGCTCGGTCAGGCCATCGCTTTGCACTGCCTGCATGAAGGCATCGGTCACACCAACCGAGATGTTGAAGTTCTTCAGAGCTCCGCTGTCCTTGGCGTGGATGAACTCCTCAATATCCGGGTGGTCACAGCGCAACACGGCCATCTGCGCACCACGCCGGGAACCGGCCGATTCCACGGTTTCGCAGGAGCGGTCGAAGACGTGCATGTAGCTGACCGGCCCCGAGGCACTGCTCTGGGTGCTGCCGACCCAGGCACCACGCGGGCGGATGCGCGAGAAGTCGTAACCGACACCGCCACCCTTGCGCATGGTCTCGGCGGCTTGGGTCAGGGCGGTGTAGATGCCGGGGTGTCCATCCTCGACCTGCGAGATCGAGTCGCCAACCGGCTGCACGAAGCAGTTGATCAGCGTGGCCGACAGATCGGTCCCGGCAGCCGACTGGATACGACCGGCCGGCAGGAAGCCAGATTCGAGCGCCTGCAGAAAACGCGCCTCCCAGTGCTTCTGCTGTGCGGGCGCCTCGGCTAACGACAGCGCCTTTGCCACGCGTCGATTGACGTCTTGCGCCGTCTTCTCGTCGCCCTTGGCGTATTTCTCGAGCAATACCTCTTGGCTGATGGTCTGCGCCGCAAGCGCATTTGCTGTGAATTGCAGGGCCGTGGTGGTGTCGGACATCGTTTTTCTTCCGGATTGGATGGTTTCGGCTGGTGCCGCAAGGCGCCCGGTTACAAGCTTGAAGCACGGGATGCCCCGCAGATTTGACTTGTCACAATGGCTGCCTCTTCTCCGTGTGACGCAAAGCTCTTTTACTCCAAAAACCGCCCAACCGCACTACAGGTAACAGACTTGGCCAGAATCTGCAGCCTCAGAAAAGTACAAGCGTTGGCAAACGTTTGCGCGCCACCTGGACGATGCAGGCCACGGATCAGCGCCAATCAGCCGTCGCGCCCGTCAAGCCGGGTCTGCGTCAGCCACGGTGTGTAGATCCACAGATAGATGAGGAACGCCGCGCTCCATGCCGCTGCGGCGCCGATGTACGCTGGCACCAGCAATGCCCCGGACGCCATCGGCACGATCACCCGCAACACAGCGGCGAGCAGCACAAGGGCGTAGGCGGCAACCTCCGCCATCGATACCTTCAGCAGGCGGCCGGTGTGCCCGCGCGCGGTGCGCGTCATCATTCCGATGATGAGCCCGCCGGTGGCGCCGACTGCCAGCGCGTGCAGGCCAGCTGAAGCGGCGACCCAGCCCATTGCAGCCAGCGCCAGCAGGGCCAATCCGATGGTGATCCAGGCGTAGGCCGCATGCAGGATCCACAGGATCGGACGCTCGTGGGTGCGCCAGGGTTGCCAGCGCCATTGGCGAACCAGGTGAAGGACACTGGCTGTCGCAAGCAACGGGAACGCGGCCAGAGCGGGTGCCTCCAGCACCCACAGCAGCAACCCGAGGGCGGTCGTTGTCAGCGTCGCACGGTCGAGCCACGCCAGGGTCTTGATCTTGACGCCGGGCAGTGCGCTCATCGTAAACCCGGGAATCACCCGACCAGCCATCACACATTCGATCATCACGATCAGCGCCAGTCCGGCATGCAGGGGCTGCAAGGGTGGCAGATCCCACCAGCCCAATTGCACCGCATGGAAGGCCGCGTTGGCAAGCGCCAGCGCGCCAACCATGGCGCCGATTGGCAGGTTTCGTGTGTTGCGCGCGCGCAGCAGCAGGCGCACCAGCACCACGGTAACGATCGGAAGCAGCAACCCATCGAACAGCGCGTAGACCGGGTAGGGTGCAGCAAGCGCCGCCACACGGGCCGCCAACCACAACAGCACCAGCGCACCCAACTGCGGCCCGCGCGTCGTGCCCAGGCCGGTCCAAGCCTTGCCTGCGGTGAGCAGGAACCCGATGATTACAGCCGAGGCAAAGCCAAACAGCATTTCATGGGCATGCCAAAGCAAGGGATTGATCACAGGAGTCCACTGCAGGTAGCCCAGGAACACAGCGACCCATACCGGGACGGCAAGTGCTGCCAGCATCGCCGCGCAGAGGTAGAACGGCCGGAACCCTAGCCGCAGCAAGGGCATGCCGTGTGGTCGCTGCGAGCCCGGCTCCAGGAGGTTGAGGATGGGGCCGGTCACAGGTTTTGCAGGTAGACGGTCTGACGCAAGGACCACCGCATTATGGTGTCAAACTGCAGTCGGTTCGGATGCGCCGCGACGCGCCAACCGCCACGCAGCGGCGATTGAGCGCCTGGCATGCCGGTCAACGTTCGGCAATGTAGTGCTGCATGGTTACCGATTCTCCTTCCAGCAGAAACACGCGCAAGGCGGCCTCGGTTTCCTGGTCGGCCCGGGTGGCGCGCGCGCGCTGGTGCAGGTAGGCGGCCCACGAAGTCACGATGAAGCGCTCGATGTAGCGTGACGGATCGGACAGGTCGCGGTAAATGCGCCACAGGGTCGCGCCATCGCGCCGCCGCGAGGCGCGCAATTGGCTGATGGCCGAGAGAAAGTCTTCGGCGTTGGCCGGGTTGATGCGGTAGCCCATTTAAACTGCCACTGGTCCGGCCTCCGGGTCGGGCTCGTGCGCCATGAACAAGTCTTCCCAGGGCGTGGCGGGTGTCACCTCCTCGGTCTCGCCCATGCGCAAGGGGAAGCGCCGTGCCATGAGGGGTCCGACTGCCATACAAACGGCGGCCGCCGCCAAAGCGAAGGCCAGTCCCACCAGATCCGACACGGCGCCCCAGAATGCGGATCCGATGGCAAACGCGCCCAGCGCGCACAAAGTGTGTAATGCGACCGCGCGTGACCGTACCCAGGGCGGCACGCTGGTCTGGGTCGCGGTGTTGAAGGTTGACATGACGGCCATCCAGGCACCCCCGCCGCCCACCAGGGCGGCATACACCGGCGGGTCCCACTCGGAGAAAGCGGCCGTCAACATCACCAGCGCAAACAACAGGCAGCCGCCCGCAACCAGGGCCTCCAGCCCGAAGCGCTGGCGCAACCGCCCGATGAACAGCCCGGCAATGATTGCTCCGGACCCGAGGCAGGCCATCATCAGACCAAAACCGGCCGCGCCCAGGCCAAGCTGGCGCTGGCCAATCACCGGCAACAGCGCCCACAGGGCAGAGCCGGCGCCGCAGTAGGCTGCAGCGCGCAGCAGTTGCGACAACACGATATGGGAATGCCAGGCGAAACGTAGCGCACTGAGCATGCCGCCCCACAGGCGTTCGGCTGGCAGGCGTGTGGGTGGATGCGGCTTCGGCGGCCAGCGTCGGATCGCCTGCATCATCACCAGGGTGCTGACGACGGCGAGCACGTAGTTCCAGGCCCCTCCGACGTGCAGGAATACCACGCCAGCCAGTGCAGGACCTATTGCGCGGGCGGCGTTGTAAGCGATTCCAACGGCGGTTATCGCCTGCGGCAGGTCGTGCCGCGGCACCGAGTCGCCGATCGACGAGTTCCAGGCCGGTGACAGGAACGCCGTGCAACAACCCGACAGAAACACGAAAAACAGCACCGTGCCGGCGCCACCGACATGCGCCAACATCAGCCCTGCCAATAGCGTGCCAACAGCCGCCTGTACGACCAGTGCGATCAGTATCAGGCGGCGCCGGTCGGTGATGTCGGCCAGCACACCGGCCGGCAGCGAAAACAGGAACATCGGCAGGAACACCGCGGTCTGTACCAGCGCCGCGAGGAAGGAGGAGCCGGTCAGTTCCACCATCATCCACGCCGCCGCCATGGTCTGCATCGCATTGCCGACGAAATACACCGCACCGCTAGCCCACAGTGCGCGGAACTGGGGGTGGCGCAAGGTACTGCGTATGGTGGGGGCGGGCGGCATCGGGCGATTGTCGTCGTTGCCCGCGCAAATGCGGTCGGTATCCAGCCGCCGCGCCCAGCCCGAATTGTCAGGCGTCACACGCGACGCATCGCAGCCCCAGATGGGCTTCGAATGCATCGAAATCCCGGTCGCTATGGAGCAACTCATGGCCATCGAGCATGCACCGGGTTGCAATCACCGTGTCAATGGTCTTTCGAGCCGTGAAGCCCAGCGAGCGCAGACGCCGGAAATTGCGGGCCGCCTCAAGCGCTACATGGGGACCACCCAATGTCACCAGGGTGAGCGAGGAAAACAGGCGGCGCACCTGATTGAACTGCCTGTCGCTGCCGCATCCCTGGAGAACCTCGGTGAGTATCAGGTCTCCTGTCGCAAGCGGCGTCACACCGAGCAACGAGTCCAGCTTTTGCGCCTGCGACGTGGCGGTCCCTCGCAGGAAGTCGATCCAGACAC
Source organism: Rhodoferax sp. (assembly GCA_026785765.1). Lineage (GTDB taxonomy): Bacteria > Pseudomonadota > Gammaproteobacteria > Burkholderiales > Burkholderiaceae_C > CAISIP01. Next base: position 13,116 of record JAJAZK010000549.1, read on the forward strand.
TGGAGTCAACCAGTATCATTTGTCGCGCCGCATGGCAGTCAAGTCACCGGTCCACTGCACCGTGCCGCGAAGGCGCCGTATTTTGGCTTGGTCCGTCAGTTGCAAAAGAGTCTTGAGGCCCATCTCCACGGCATCCCGCTTTGTTTTCGCCCCGGATGCCTTGAGGGCCTTGCTCATGAGCTTGTCATCGATGACGATATTGGTTCTCATGTGTACACTCCGACAAAAGATACACATTGTATTGCGTTGACGCCCTAGTGCAGTGTTGCAGACTTGAGAATACGAGAGGACCAGCAGGACCAGCAGGACCAGCAGGACAATTTTCGTCCTGCGAGGCGCCCGCCGCAGGAGCCCCAGGCATGCGCCAACGCAACCCCGGCCCCCTTGCGGGGTGAGCCGCTGCAGTGCTCGAAACGGGCGAACTGCACCGGTCCGGGTGTGACACAGCAGCGCGTTCAGGTCACAGAGCCCGTTTCTCCGCGCTTCGCGCCCGGGGCTGCTGATCGTTGGCGCATGCCTGGGGCCCCTGCCGCGGGCTTTGGGTTGACGGTGTACCCAATAGACTCCTCTCGCGCGCAAGCGTGTGCCCAGGCCACGCGGCCCGATCAAAGCCGCAGGCGCGAAGCGCGGAAAAACAGGTGGTGCCATTGGCGC
>JAJAZK010000550.1 GCA_026785765.1 Rhodoferax sp.
CGTAGTAGCCTGACACGATTTTGCGTTCCACGATTCAGATTCGTGGTGCTTTGAGGGTGGGATCAGGCCGGTAGGGCACTCTGCTCCGCGAATGTCCCCCGGCCTGCGGCCTCCTCCTTTATTTCGCTGCGCAGAGCGCCCCACCAACCTGATCCTGCGAGCATGGTGGGCTCGCGGCGCGCCAACGAACATCCCGCCCAGCTTCCGTGGCTGGCCAATGCCGCCACCCCAGTTCTTGTCTTTCGAACGCGGATCGGTATGAAGCCCGCTCAGGACGCCATCGAGTACGTTCCGCCGCGTTCCAGCGCCTTGCGGTAGGCCGGACGCGCCTGGAAGCGCTTCACCCAGGCATCGATGTGCGGGAACTTGCTCCGCAGACCGCGCATGGCTTCGCCCACAAAACTCATCTGGATGTCGGCGCCGCTCAGGCTGTCACCGACCAGCCACTGCCGGGACGCCAGGTACTGGTCGACAAAACCCATGTGGTTGGCAATTTCACCGTCAATTCGCGGCGCCAGCGGGGCCCCGGCATCACCCAGACGACCCACATACAGCTTGAGCAACAACGGCAGCATCGCCGAACCTTCGGAGTAATGCAGCCACTGCTGGTAATCGTCATACGCCGGTGTGTCCACGGCGGGCTGCAAACGCCCACCGCCGTAGTGGCGGATCAGGTAGTCCACAATGGCACCCGACTCGATGATGGTGCGCCCGTTGTCGGTGATCACCGGCGACTTGCCCAGCGGGTGCACCGCCTTCAATTCGGCTGGCACAAGACGCGTCGTGGCGTCGCGCTGGTAGTGCTTGATCTCGTACGGCAGACCGAGTTCTTCGAGCAGCCACAGGATACTTTGCGAGCGCGATTCGTTGAGGTTGTGGCCAACCAGCATGGGGACTCCTGATCGAGGTGGGGTGAAGTGGAACAGACCCGTTAATTGTGGTCCATCGGGCACACTGCCGCTCAGGCCTTCAGCGCCAGCGTTGCCACCACCTCGATGCCAATGCCTTGCGGAACACTGACCTGCAGGCGCAGCCAGCCGCCGAAGTTGGCAACCCGCGCAAAGCACAACGCGTCTTTTTGCGCCTGGATGTCCATCGACGCGCCCTCATTGACCCAGCGCAGGCCATCGGGCGAGATTTGTACCTGCGCCAGCGCTACACCACCAGCACCTTGGGTGACCTCCATCACATGCACAAAGAATACCGCCTCGGCAGCCCAGGCCGCCTCGTAAGGCTCGGTACAGACGACACCTTCCCAAATGTCGCCGCGCGCAAGTACCGCCGTATAGGCATTGCGAATGATGCCGGCCATATCAGAACTCCCCCGAAAGAAGCACGCTGTCCAGATAGAAAAAGCTCCGTTTGGCGGTATCGGCCTCGCAGTAGAAGGCCAGATTCAACATGCACGAAAGGTTGGGCATGGCCGGCATCCGGATCGAGTCCACCCCGGCGCAGTCGAACACCTGGTCGTTGCACTGGAAGCCAAGCCAGCACATGCGTTCGAGGTCGAAATCGAAGCGCAGATAGTGCCAGTTGATCTTGGTCGGGATCTCGTTGTAGCAGAGGTCCTGCGCGGCACCGGGAACATCCTCCCAGTCCTGCGGGCCAAGGTGGTCGTGGGTCACGGTCTCGCTGCGCGCACCGATGGCGCGAAACGGTGTTGTGTGCTGCTTGAATTGCCATCGGTGCATGCGCTGGCCATTCAGCGTATTGAGGTAGCGCAGATGTGGCATGACGCGCTGCTGTCCGTCCTGCAGGTCGAACAGCAGGCCTACCGTGCGAACGTCAAGGTCGGACAACTTGAGCTCGCTGGCCTCGGGTTTGAAGGCGAAATAGGTCTCCATGCGGATGCGCGCGGCGCGCCGGAACGTGACGCGTTTGATCGCCGTGTTGCGTTCACCCGCTACCGGTCGCGTCGCGATCTTCAGCGCGTAGGTGCCGTCGAAGGAGCCGTGGGTGCCGCTGTCCCAATGCGTGATCTGGCTCAGCATCGGTTGTGTGTGGCGCGCGTAGGAGCGCGTCATGGTCGCCAGCGAGTCCTCGTAGTTGCCAACCAGACAGGTCCAGCCGTTCATGCCCTGGTCGAAGTCGTCAAAGTAAATGATGCGCGGCAGCGGGTCGTAGCGCGACAAGCGCGGATCGGCGTGGGCGGTATGGGCGGTGTGGGGTGGGGACATAGCATCAGCCTTTCGCGGCGCCAGCGGAGAGGCCGGCAATCAGGTACTTCTGGACCAGCAGCACGAACACCAGGATCGGCAGCAACTGGCAGGTGGCGGCTGCAAACAGAATACCCCAGTCGACGCCGTCAATTGCTCCCACCATTTCTGAAATCACCACCGGTGCCGTCTTGGCGTCCACTGCGGTGAAGATGAAGGCGAACAGGAAATCGTTCCAGGCAAACACCATGATGAAGACCGAGGTGGCGATCAGGCCCGCATGCGACAGCGGCAGGATGATATGCCACAGGGTCTGCCAAAGGGTCGAGCCGTCGATTGCCGCAGCTTCTTCCAGTTCCAGCGGCAACTGATCGATGAAGGCCTTCATGATCCAGGTGCCCAGGCTGACGAAGAACGCACAGTACAACACGATCAGTACCGTGCGTGTGTCATTGAGCATCAGCCAGTTGACGGCAGGGAACAGCGGCAGTGTCAGCACGATCGGCGGCAGCAGCCGTACCAGGATCATGAAAAAAGCCGACGCCGTGAGCCAGCGGCCCTGGCGCCGCGCGTACACATAACCGGCGAGAAACGACACCACCAGGGTCAGCGCCGTCGCCCCGAGTGCGATCAGCAGGCTGTTGGCCAGGTTGTGGAAGAAATCCGGCCAGCGCTTCCACAGGTTGACATAGTTCTGGGTGGTGGCGCTGAACGCAAAAAGGTTCTTCTCTGCAAAAATCTGCGCCGCAGGGCGCACCGAGCCGAGCACGATCAAGGCAATCGGGAACGCCGACCACAGCAGCACCAGCGCCAAGGCGGACATCCGCAGCAGCGCCAGTAGCAGGCGCCGCAGCTTTCGGGTAGCGTGGGAAAAATCAGGCGCGGCCACCAACGAACATCCTCTTGTACATCTGCTGGATGTACCAGGCTCCCATGAGCAGCGAACCCAGCAGCATCAGCCAGCCGGTCGCGGCGGCGGCACCAAAGTCGGCGTAGCGAAACGCCTGCCGGTACAGATAGACCGCCAGCACCTCGGTCGTGCGCGCCGGCCCGCCGCCGGTGAGAAGCCAAACCTCGGAGAAGATCCGAAACGCAAAGATATAGCGAAAAACCACCGCCACCAGCATTGCGGGCACCAACAGCGGCATGGTGACATCGACAAAGCGCCGCCAGGCACCGGCGCCATCCACCTTGGCCGCCTCGTACAGATCGCGCGGAATGCCCAGCAACGCCGTGTACAGCAGGATAAAGGTGAATGGCAGGTGATGCCAGACCGATAACAGGATCACCATCGCCAGCCCGTGCGCTGGCTCCACCGCCCAGTCCAGCACCGGCAGTCCGACGGACTGCAGTGCCAGTGTGACCGGACCTGCATAGGGCTCCATCATGAACTTCCAGATCACCACGCTCACCACTTCACTGATCGCATACGGTGCCAGCACGATCGCAATCATCAGGCGCCGCCATGGAATCCAGCCCGAGAACAACATCGCGATTGCCAGCGCCAGCAGGAACTCAAGTAGCACCACGGCGTTGACGACAATCGCCGTGTTCAGCGTGGCAGTCCAGAAATAGGGGTCCGCCAGCACCGTGGCGTAATTGGCGAATCCGACCCACACCGGTCTGGTTCCATAGGTTGAGCGGTTCAGGCTGAGCCAGAATACATACAACGCGGGCAGGAACAGCAGCAACACCAGCAACGACTGCGCCGGCAGCACCAGCATCCAATGCCGACCCTGCCGCATCACCGGTCGATGCGGTAGCGCTGCACCGCGTCCCAGTTGATTTCTATCCCCAGCCCAGGCCCGGTGGGTACCGGCAGTTGCCCCTCGCTCAATTGCGCCGCCGAGCCCCAGGCCACCGTGGTGAGTTCGTCACGCAGCGGGTTGGCGATGAACATGCATTCGAAGCTCACAAAGGCCGGCATGGCAGCAGCCAGTTGCAGGCTGGCGGCTACACAGACAGCGCCGGACCATCCCACATGCGGAGCGTAGGCCACATGGAAAGCGGCGGCTGCAGTGGCAATGTCGCGCGTCTCGCTGA
>JAJAZK010000551.1 GCA_026785765.1 Rhodoferax sp.
AATCGCCACTCAGCGCACTGGCAAGAAGGTCGCGGTGGTTGGTTCCGGCCCGGCCGGGCTGGCAGCCGCACAACAGTTGGCCCGTGTCGGCCACGACGTGACTGTTCTCGAAAAGAATGACCGCTTGGGCGGGTTGTTGCGCTACGGCATACCGGATTTCAAGATGGAGAAGTCCCACATTGAACGCCGGGTAGAACAGATGCGCGCTGAGGGCGTCGTGTTTCGTACCGGAGTGCTGGTCGGCGAATTGCCCAAATCAAGCAAAGTGACGAACTGGGCGCAAGAGACGGTGAATGCGGAGCAACTGCAACGCGACTTCGACGCAGTGCTACTGGCCGGCGGTGCGGAACAATCGCGCGATTTGCCGTTGCCAGGGCGTAATTTGGATGGCGTGCACTTTGCAATGGAATTCCTGCCGCTGCAGAACAAGGTCAATGCCGGTGACACGGTCGACTCGCAATTGCGCGCAACGGGTAAACATGTCGTCGTGATTGGTGGTGGCGACACCGGCAGTGACTGCGTCGGCACCAGCAACCGCCACCAGGCTGCGAGCGTGACCCAGTTTGAGGTGATGCCGCAGCCGCCAATCGAGGAAGACCGGCCGCTGACCTGGCCGTATTGGCCCATCAAGCTGCGCACCAGTTCGAGCCACCAGGAGGGTTGCGAGCGCGAGTTTGCGATCTCGACCAAGGAGTTCCTGGGCGAGAAGGGTGTTGTGACGGGGCTCAAGACGGTTCGTGTCGACTGGAAAGACGGAAAGTTGCAGGAGATCCCAGGGACCGAACAGACACTCAAGGCAGACCTGGTGCTGCTGGCCATGGGGTTTGTGTCGCCGGTGGCCTCGGTGCTGGAGGCGTTTGGCGTATCGCGTGATACGCGTGGCAATGCGAAGGCAGGCACGGACGACTTTGGGGGCTATCAGACCGACGTCGCCAAGGTGTTTGCGGCAGGGGACATGCGCCGCGGTCAGAGCCTGGTGGTGTGGGCGATCCGGGAAGGGCGTCAAGCCGCGCGAGCGGTAGATCAGTACCTGATGGGAGTCAGCAACCTGCCTCGATAGGCGTCCCGCGCGCTGCCTCGCAGGAATCTCGTATCATGCAAAAGCTGGACTGTCACCAGCTTCTTCTTGCATGCCCTCAACACCCTCCAATGCTCTGGTAGAGCTACACAATCTGAGTTTTGGATACGGCGACCGGCTGATTCTCGACGGCGTGTCGCTTATCGTTCCACGCGGCAAGGTGACCGCGTTGATGGGTGCCTCGGGTGGTGGAAAGACCACGGTTTTGCGCCTGATCGGCGGACAGATACGCGCGCAGAAAGGCGAACTGCGCCTGTTCGGTTCAGACGGATTTAAAGACGTCGGCCAGATGGACCAGCAGACGTTGTATGCGGCGCGGCGCCGGATGGGCATGTTGTTCCAGTTCGGTGCGCTGTTTGCGGACCTGAGCGTCTTTGAAAACGTTGCCTTCCCGCTGCGCGAGCATTCAAGCTTGCCCGAGGGCTTGATACGCGACATTGTGCTGATGAAACTCAACGCAGTCGGTTTGCGCGGTGCCCGTGACTTGATGCCCAGTGAGGTGTCAGGCGGCATGGCGCGCCGTGTGGCACTGGCACGGGCGATTGCGCTGGATCCGGAATTGGTGATGTACGACGAGCCGTTTTCCGGACTGGATCCGATCTCCCTGGGCACCGCCGCGCGTCTGATCCGCCATCTCAACGACGCGATGGGCCTGACCAGCCTGTTTGTCTCGCATGAACTGGAGCAGACTTTTGCGATTGCCGACCATATTGTGATCCTGGCGAACGGAAAAATTGCCACACAGGGCACGCCCGACGAAGTCCGTCGCAGTGTGGATCCGCTGGTGTCTCAGTATGTGAACGCCGAACCGGACGGACCGGTGCGGTTCCACTATCCCGGCCCATCGATTGAGGATGACTTCGGTGCCTTCGCCGGCGCCGCTGGGGGCCCTGCACCTGGCCGGGTCGGGCAATGAGCTGGTATCGCCCGGCCGACGTGGGATTGGCGGCTCGGTCGCAACTGGCCGCCTTGGGACATGGCGCGCGACTATTTGTGCGTCTGCTGTCATCATTCGGGCCGAGCATGCGGCGTTTCAGCCTGGTGCGCGACCAGATCCACTTCCTTGGCAATTACTCTCTTGCCATCATCGCGGTGTCTGGCCTGTTTGTCGGCTTCGTGTTTGGCCTGCAGGGGTATTACACCTTGCAGCGGTATGGCTCAGCCGAGGCGCTGGGCTTGTTGGTGACGCTGAGCCTGGTCCGTGAACTGGGTCCGGTGGTGTCGGCCTTGTTGTTCGCCGGCCGCGCTGGCACATCGCTGACCGCAGAGATCGGGCTGATGAAGGCCGGTGAGCAGATCAGTGTGTTGGAGATGATGGCAGTCGATCCGGTACAGCGCATTCTCGCGCCGCGCTTTTGGGCCGGCGTCATTGTGTTGCCGTTGCTGGCTGCAGTGTTCAGTGCAACTGGCATTATCGGCGGCTGGGTGGTTGGCGTGTTGATGATTGGTGTCGATGCCGGGTCGTTCTGGAGCCAGATCCAGGGTGGCGTCGACGTTTGGCGCGATGTCGGCAACGGCATCATCAAGAGCGTGGTGTTTGGATTCACGGTGACGTTTGTGGCACTGCTCCAGGGGTACGAAGCGCAACCGACGCCGGAGGGCGTCTCCAAGGCAACTACCCGTACGGTTGTGGTCGCCTCGCTGGCGGTGCTGGGACTGGATTTTGTGCTGACGGCCATGATGTTCAGCCTGTAGAAAGTCCGAACCTGGCGTGTTGTGCGCAGTTCGTGGTGGGGATGCAAAGGGAGGATGGAATGCAAAAGTCGAAGAATGATGTCTGGGTGGGTCTGTTTGTGCTGTTGGGATGCGCTGCGATCCTGTTCCTGGCATTGCAGGCTGCCAACCTGCTCAGTCTGAATTTCCAGAAGACATATCGGGTTGAGGCGCGTTTTGACAACATCGGCGGACTCAAACCGAAGGCGGCAGTGCGCAGTGCCGGCGTGCTGGTTGGACGTGTGGAGTCCATCACGTTTGACGACAAGAGTTTCCAGGCCCGGGTGGCGCTGGCGATGGAGACCCGGTACGTGTTTCCAAAGGACAGCTCGCTGAAGATTCTTACCAGCGGCCTGCTCGGCGAGCAGTATCTTGGTCTGGAGCCCGGTGCTGATGCGAAACAAATGGTTGCCGGTGATACCATTTCCAACACGCAGTCGGCGGTGGTGCTGGAGAATCTGATCAGCCAGTTCCTGTTCAACAAGGCGGCTGACGGCGCGGGTTCCCAGCAAGGCAAGGACAAAAAATGATTCAAATATCCGGCTTGGTGCTGCGTTCGACCGCTTGGCGGATCGCATTGTCGGGAGTGTTGCTCTTGTCGGGCTGTGCGACTACGACCGGTGTTGCCGATCCGCGTGACCCGCTGGAGCCGTTGAACCGCAGCGTGTTTGCATTCAATGATGCGGCGGACAAGGTGCTCTTCAAACCGGCGGCGACGCTGTACCGCGACCTGACGCCTGCTTTGGTGCGCGCTGGTGTCAGTAACTTCCTTGGAAATCTTGACGACGTCTGGTCGTTCGTCAACAGCGCGTTGCAATTCAAGGGCCAGGCAGCGGCGCAGAACTTCATGCGTGTGAACGTGAACACGGTCTTTGGTGTTGGCGGCATTTTTGACGTTGCTAGCGAAGCGCGCATAGAGCGCCAGCGCGAAGACTTCGGCCAGACGTTGGCGGTCTGGGGTTTTCCGGACGGCCCTTACATTGTGCTGCCGCTGTTTGGACCGTCCATATTGCGTGACGTTGTTGCGTGGCCGGTCGACCTCAATGGTGACTTGCTGGCCCGCATTAACCATATCCCGACACGCAACACCTTCAAGGTGCTTGACCAACTCGACATGCGGGCCAGCTTCCTGAAATTGGGTGATGCGCTGGACGATGGCGCGCTGGACAAGTACACCTTCACCCGAGATGCATTTTTGCAGCGTCGGCGCAATGCGGTGTTCGACGGCAACCCGCCGGACCTGCCCGACGCCGCCACGCCCAAACGCCCTTGACGCTGCGGCGGTGCGTTGATGCGGCGCAAATCTCACGCGCGTCATCCGGCTGGGTATGAGCAACGTTACGTGATAATTCCTGTGATAAAGTTCTGAAAGGTTTACATGCGTCGTCGAATGGTTGTCGCTTTTCCCGCTATCTTCATGGGCCTGACGCTGTTGCTCACTGCGCCGCTGGGTGCGGCCAGCGATGAGGCGCCAGACGCACTGATCAGGCGGCTGTCGACCGAGGTTCTGGATGGCATCAAATCCGACCCAGCGATCCGCAATGGCGACGTGAACCGGATCATTGCCTTGGTGGACCGTCGCATCATGCCAAATGTGGATTTTCCGCGGATGACCGCATCGGCGGTCGGCCCGCAGTGGCGCCAGGCGTCTCCCGAGCAGCAAAAGCGCCTGCAGGAAGAGTTCAAGACTTTGCTTGTGCGGACCTATGCCGGCGCTCTGGCGCAGGTCAGCGACCAGACCATCATAGTAAAACCGCTGCGCGCCGCGGCCGATGACAAGGAGGTAGTCGTGCGCACCGAGGTGCGTGGGCGTGGAGACCCGATACAGCTCGACTACCGGCTCGAGAGGACGCCAGGCCAGGGCAGCGGCTGGCAGATATACAACCTCAACGTGCTCGGTGTCTGGCTGGTCGAAACCTACCGTAGCCAGTTTGCGCAGGAGATCAGCGCCAGAGGGCTCGACGGCCTGATCGGCGTGCTCAACGAGCGAAACAAGTCCAACGCCAAGAAGGGTTGACGGTGCTCGTGCTCCCGGCCGCCCTGACCCGCTTGCAGGCAAGTGCATGCCTGCAGATGTTGGTGCAGGGCCTGCGGACCGAAACTGGCGCCACGGTGCTGGTGGATGCGGCCGCCTTGGGCCGCTTTGATTCCGCTGCCCTGGCGGTCTTGCTGGAGTTGCGCCGCGAGAGCAGGGCCGTGGGCAAGATGGTTGCGATTCGTTTCATGCCCGACCGCCTGCGTGACCTTGCCTCCCTGTACGGAGTGGCGGAGCTGCTACCAGCGGGCTGAGGCTGCGGCTAAAATGGAGGGCTCGATGCCTGCCATTTCATTCCAGTCGGTCTCCAAGTCCTACCCGCCTCCCCGCAATTCAGCCAGCAACGTATTGATGGCGCTCGACAGCGTCAGCCTGGATATCGAGGAAGGTGAGTTTTTCGGGCTGTTGGGTCCCAACGGAGCCGGCAAGACCACCATGATCAGCATTCTGGCGGGTCTCACACGAGCCACGCGCGGCAGCGTGTCGGTGTTGGGCAGCGATGTACAGCGGGACTATGCGCAGGCACGTCGAAAGCTGGGGGTGGTACCCCAGGAACTGGTGTTCGATCCGTTTTTCAGCGTGCGCGAGGCTTTGCGCATCCAGTCGGGCTACTTTGGTGTGCGCAAGAACGACGCATGGATTGACGAACTGTTGTCCAGTCTGGGGCTGGCTGACAAGGCCGAGGCGAACATGCGCCAGCTGTCCGGTGGCATGAAGCGGCGCATGCTGGTGGCGCAGGCGCTGGTGCATAAGCCACCGGTGATCGTGCTCGATGAGCCAACGGCCGGCGTCGACGTCGAGTTGCGCCAGACCTTGTGGCACTTCATCGCAAAACTCAACAAGCTGGGGCATACGGTTTTGCTTACCACCCACTATCTGGAAGAGGCCGAGGCCCTGTGTGGTCGTATTGCCATGCTCAAGTCGGGCCGCGTGGTCGCGCTGGATCGCACGAGCGAGTTGCTCAAGGCGGCGTCGAGCAACGTGCTGCGCTTCAAACTCGACGCGGAGCTGCCCAGGGCACTGGCCGACAAAGCCCGGGTGACCGGGCGTATCGTGCAGTTTCCGGCGCACGATGCGCTGGAGATCGAGCATTACCTGGCGGCGGTGCGCGAGGCCGGGCTGCATGCGGAGGATGTGGAGATCCGCAAGGCTGACCTGGAGGACGTGTTCCTGGATGTCATGACCCAGAACCGCGACAGCGTGGCGGGCGTCGCAGCGTGAGGTGCCTCGTGGTGCAGCTTGTTGCGCGCCTGCTGGCGTAAGGCTTGCGATGAACGGCTGGCAAACCCTGTTGTACAAGGAGGTTCTGCGCTTCTGGAAGGTTGGGTTCCAGACCGTCGCAGCGCCGGTCTTGACGGCGATTCTTTATCTGCTGATCTTCGGCCATCTGCTGGAAGACCATGTCAAGGTGTACGACACGATCTCCTACACGGCGTTTCTGGTGCCGGGCCTGGTGATGATGAGCGTATTGCAAAACGCGTTTGCCAACAGCTCCTCGTCACTGATTCAAAGCAAGATCATGGGCAGCCTGGTGTTTTTGCTGCTCACACCGCTGTCGCACTGGAGCTGGTTTTTTGCATACGTCGGGTCGTCCGTTGTGCGCGGTCTGGCGGTCGGCCTTGGCGTGCTTGCTGCGACGGCCTGGTTCACCACCCTGTCGGTGCAGGCGCCGCTGTGGATCCTGGTGTTTGCCTTGGCCGGCGCCAGTTTTCTGGGGGCGCTGGGACTGATTGCCGGTCTGTGGGCGGAAAAGTTCGACCAGCTCGCTGCGTTTCAGAATTTCGTCATCATGCCCATGACGTTTCTCAGCGGCGTGTTTTACTCGATCAAGTCCTTGCCACCATTTTGGCAGGGGGTTAGCCACCTCAATCCGTTCTTTTACATGATTGACGGCTTTCGGTACGGCTTTTTTGGTGTTAGCGATACCTCGCCGTGGATCAGTCTCGGTGTGGTTGGAGTTGCGCTGGCCTTTGCCAGTGCCGTAGCCGTGCATTTGTTGCGCATTGGTTACAAGATCAGAAGCTGACAAGAGGTGTTGCCATGACCGCGGACGAACTCAAGGCGATCATCACCGCCGGGCTGGATTGTGAGTACTGCTCCCTCGACGGTGATGGACGACACTGGTTTGCAACCATTGTTTCTTCCGCATTCACCGGCCAGCGGGCAGTGCAGCGCCACAAGCTGGTGTACGCGACGCTGGGCGCGAAAATCCATACTGACGAAGTGCATGCGCTGTCCATGAAGACCTTGACACCGCAGGAGTGGCGAGACAATGGTTGAGCCCAAGTCGGCAACAAGGCACGATTAAAGGCGCAGCCGTGATTACCATGGCGGTGTCCAAAGGGCGCATTTTTGAAGAAGCCTTGCCGTTGTTGGAGAAGGCTGGCTTGCGCTTGCTGGACGACCCCGAGAAATCGCGCAAGCTGATTCTCCAGACCAGCCAGCCGCGCGTGCGTGTGCTCGTGGTGCGTGCAACCGATGTCCCGACCTACGTGCAATACGGTGGGGCCGACCTTGGCATAACCGGGCGCGACACTCTGCTTGAGCATGGCAGTGATGGGCTGTATCAGCCGCTGGACCTGCACATCGGGCGCTGCCGCATCAGTGTGGCGGTGCGGGTGGGGTTCGACTATGCCAAGGCAGTCCGGCAAGGGTCGCGGTTGACCGTGGCGACCAAGTATGTTTCGATTGCGCGTGAGTTTTTCGCGGCCAAAGGGGTGCATGTCGATTTGATCAAGCTGTACGGCAGCATGGAGCTCGCGCCCTTGACCGGCATGGCCGACGCAATTGTCGACCTGGTGTCGACTGGCAGCACGCTCAAGGCCAATGACTTGGTGGAGGTCGAACACATCCTGGACATCAGCGCGCGTCTGGTGGTCAATCAGGCTGCGCTCAAGCTCAGGCAGGTTCCGGTACGTGCAATCATCGATGCGCTGGCTGCAGCCACGCGCCAGTAAAGGATGGTACCGATGGAGACTGTGATTGCCAAGCCGTTGCGGTTGTCAACTGCCGACGCGGGATTTGAGGATGCGTTTACGGCCAGGCTGCATTGGTCGGCAGACGCAGACAAGGCGATCGAGTCGCGCGTGGCAGAAATCCTGCACGATGTACGCCAGCGTGGGGACGCTGCGGTGCTGGATTACACGCGCCGTTTTGACCGCGTGCATGCCAGTTCGGTCGCCTCGCTGGAGGTGTCGCAGGCAGAACTCAAGCAGGCTTTCGACGGACTGCCCGCAACCCAGCGCGATGCCCTGTGTTTTGCTGCGCAGCGTGTGCGCGGCTACCATGAAGCGCAGAAAGTCGCCTGCGGACAGAGCTGGAGCTTTCGCGACGCAGATGGCAGTCTGTTGGGGCAAAAGGTGACTGCCCTTGACAGCGTTGGCATCTATGTCCCGGGCGGCAAAGCGGCGTACCCCTCCTCCGTGCTGATGAATGCGCTTCCAGCGCAGGTGGCCGGAGTCGCCAGTATTGTCATGGTGGTGCCGACACCGGCGCCGCCGAAGCAGCAGGACGCAACTAGAGGGGAGCGCAATCCGCTGGTGCTGGCGGCGGCCCATGTGTGTGGTGTGACCAGAGTATTTACCGTCGGTGGTGCGCAGGCGGTTGGCGCCTTGGCCTTCGGGACCCAGACGATGCCGAAGGTCGACAAGATTACCGGCCCCGGCAATGCCTACGTCGCGGCGGCAAAACGGCGGGTGTTTGGTACGGTTGGCATTGACATGATCGCAGGCCCAAGCGAGATACTGGTTTTGGCCGATGGCTCCACGGCCCCTGACTGGGTGGCGATGGATCTTTTCAGTCAGGCGGAACACGATGAGTTGGCCCAGAGCATTCTGCTTTGCCCGAATGCCGAATATATCGACCAGGTTCAGGCCGCCATCGACCAGTTGCTGCCGACAATGCCGCGGCGCGAGGTGATTGCCGCTTCACTCAACGGCCGTGGGGCCTTGGTGCTGACACGCACGATGGAAGAGGCCTGCGCCCTGAGCAACCGGATCGCCCCGGAACACCTCGAAGTCAGCAGTCTTGACCCAATGCGCTGGGAGCCGCTGTTGCGCCATGCGGGTGCGATCTTCCTGGGGGCCTTCTCCAGTGAAAGCCTGGGCGACTACTGTGCCGGACCCAACCATGTGTTGCCAACCGGTGCGACCGCGCGCTTTTCCAGTCCGCTGGGCGTCTATGACTTTCAGAAACGCAGCAGCCTGATCGATATCAGCCCTCGCGGGGCGCGCAAGCTGGGTCCGGTCGCCGCCGAATTGGCGCGCGCAGAGGGTTTTATTGCACACGCCCGGGCGGCAGAAATGAGGTTGTAATGACGACTCTGGCCAAGCCCGCCCATTGTCGCAAGACCGCCACCTGGAGCTGGCTGCGGACAACTTTGGTCATCGCCGGTGTGTGTTGCGAATCGGTGGGCGCGATGAGTATTCGGGAAATGCGGGGCCTGGAGCAATCGGACCAGAAAAACGGCGCGATCTATGTGCGGTATTTTCTGGTCGGCGCCATGGAGGGTGCGGTCGAAGCCAACGCGCAAGCGGTACGGTTGGGGGCGAAACCATTGTTTTGCCTGAACGGGCGGCGCATGGAACCTTACATGGCCAAGCCCCTGTTCGACGCCGAACTCAGGCGCAACGTCGGGATTTACGAAGCCGACATGCCGGTGCAACTGGTGCTGGTCAATGCGCTGGCCGCCTCTTATAGTTGTTGACAGACCCGCACTTCCTGAAATTGACCACACACCCTGCGCCCGTCGCACCGTTGCCTTTGGCGATGGCTGGCCTGGTGCGCCCGGACGTGCTGCAGATGCCGCTGTACCAGGTACAAGATAGCGTCGGGTTGCTCAAATTGGATGCGATGGAGAACCCGCATCGGCTGCCGACGGAGTTGCAGCAGCAACTGGGTGCGCGGCTGGGTGCCGTGGCGCTGAACCGTTATCCAGCGGCGCGGACCCGCGATTTGGCCGGGGCGCTCGCCGGGCACGCACAGGTACCGGACGGTTTCACCCTGATGCTGGGCAATGGCTCGGATGAACTGATTTCCCTGCTCGCACTGGCCTGCGCCATTCCGGGCGCTCTGGTGCTGGCACCGGTGCCGGGGTTCGTCATGGTTGCCATCAGCGCCCAGCTCCAGGGCCTGCAGTTTGTCGGGGTCCCATTGCAGCCCGACTTTGAACTGGACGAGCCGGCGATGCTGGCTGCAATTTACCGGCACCGGCCAGCGATTGTTTACCTCGCCTATCCCAACAACCCGACTGCCAACCTGTGGGACGAGGGCGTGATGGAACGCATCATCGCAGCGGCCCCAGGCCTAGTCGTGATTGACGAGGCCTACCAGCCGTTTGCCGGCCGCAGTTTCATGGGGCGCTTGAATCGTTACCGAAATGTTGTCTTGATGCGCACTCTGAGCAAGTTCGGGCTGGCGGGCGTGCGGATCGGTTACCTGGTAGGACCACGCGCCTTGATGGACCAGATTGACAAGGTGCGCCCCCCCTACAACATCAGCGTCCTGAACGCCGAGTGCGCCCTGTTCGCGCTGGAACATGCCGATGAATTCGCGCGCCAGGCGCAAGACATCATGACCCAGCGTGCCAGCTTGTTGCAGGCCTTGGCCGACATGGACGGTGTGGTCGCCTACCGCAGCGATGCCAACATGGTGCTGGTGCGCATCACGGCGTCGGACCCTGCGGCCTCGAGTGCCGTGCTACAGCGCATGAAAACCCGCGGCGTGCTGGTCAAGAATGTTTCTGCCATGCATCCGCTACTGACCAATTGCCTGCGCCTGACGGTCGGTACCGCTACCGAAAACCGTGCCATGCTCGCGGCATTGAAAGCCTCCTTATGACATTCAACGACTCCAGCAGCGGCGCCGGGCGCGTCGGGCGCGTGATCCGCAACACGGCGGAAACCAGAATTTCCGTCACGGTGAACCTGGATGGCTCGGGCCAGGCCAATCTGCGCACTGGCATCGGTTTTTTTGATCACATGCTCGATCAGGTCGCCCGCCACGGCCTGTTTGACCTGGACGTACAGGCTGATGGAGACCTTCACATCGACGGCCACCATACGGTTGAGGATGTAGGGATAGCATTCGGCCAGGCCGTACTCCAGGCCGTTGGCGACAAGAGGGGCATACGCCGCTATGGGCACGCCTATGTTCCTTTGGACGAAGCCCTGAGCCGGGTCGTGCTCGATCTGTCGGGGCGTCCCGGTCTGGTCATGCATGTGCCTTTCAAGAGCGGAATGATCGGGAGTTTTGACAGCCAGTTGGCGCACGAGTTTTTTCAGGGCTTTGCAAACCACGCCTTGGTGACGCTGCATATTGACAACCTGCGCGGAGAAAATGCGCACCACCAGGCGGAGACGGTTTTCAAGGCTTTTGGGCGCGCCCTGCGCGCGGCGGTGGAACTCGACCCCCGATCGGCGGGCATGATCCCCTCGACCAAAGGTTCGCTGTAGCCCATGGCCGGACGTACCGTGGCCGTGGTGGATTACGGCATGGGCAACCTGCGTTCGGTATCAACCGCGCTGCAGGTGGCGGCGCAGGGCACGGCTTTCTCTGTTCTGGTCACATCAGACCCAGATGTGGTTCGCGCAGCCGAGCGTGTAGTGCTGCCGGGCCAAGGCGCGATGCCCGACTGCATGCACGAATTGCAGCGCTCGGGCTTACAGGAGTCAGTGCTGGAAGCGGCGTCCGGCAAGCCGTTGTTCGGAATCTGCGTTGGCATGCAAATGCTGCTCGACCACAGCGCGGAAGGGCGCAAGGGTGACGCCGGTCTGGGTACCGCGGGGTTGGGTCTGTTCCCTGGCCGGGTGCTGCGTTTTGATCTGGCCGGGCAACACCAGCCCGACGGCAGCCGATTCAAAGTACCCCAGATTGGCTGGAATCAGGTGTACCGACCAAACCACGGAGTCCCGTCCCATGTTCTGTGGGGCGACGTGCCCGACGGCAGTTACTTCTATTTTGTGCACAGCTTTTACGCCAGACCGTCAGTTGCGCGCCACAGCGTCGGCGAAGCAGACTACGGCACCCGCTTCACAGCGGCAATTGCGCGCGATAATATTTTTGCTACTCAATTCCACCCTGAAAAAAGTGCCCTTCACGGCCTTGCGCTGTATAGAAATTTCCTTGGCTGGAACCCCTGACCTGGTTTCGCAGTCTTTGCACCATGCTACTCATTCCAGCCATTGACCTGAAAGACGGTCACTGTGTTCGCCTCAAGCAGGGTGACATGGACCAGTCAACCATCTTTGGCGAGGACCCGGCATTGATGGCGCGCACCTGGGTCGGCAAAGGCGCCAGGCGGCTGCATCTGGTCGATCTCAACGGTGCGTTCGCCGGACATCCCAAGAACGAACTGGCGATTCGCAAGATTCTCAAGAACGTGGGAAGCGAAGTCGATGTGCAACTCGGCGGCGGCATCCGGGATCTCGACACGATCGAACGCTACCTCGACGCCGGCTTGCGCTACGTCATCATTGGAACGGCGGCGGTCAAGAACCCAGGATTTCTGCAGGACGCCTGCACTGCCTTTGGTGGACACATCATCGTCGGGCTGGATGCACGTGATGGCAAGGTCGCCACCGACGGCTGGAGCAAACTGACGCGGCACGATGTGATCGATCTGGGCAAAAAGTTCGAGGATTACGGGGTCGAATCCATCATCTATACCGACATCGGGCGTGACGGCATGCTGGCTGGTATCAATGTCGAGGCTACGGTCAAACTTGCGCAGGCCTTGAAGATTCCGGTGATTGCCTCCGGTGGTTTGGGCAGCATGGCCGATATCGAAGCTTTGTGTGAAGTTGAAGGCGAAGGTGTGGAAGGGGTGATTTGTGGGCGCGCGATCTACTCTGGTGCGCTCGACTTCGCGATGGCCCAGGCGCGTGCCGACGAACTCAACGGCTGAGCCGCGCTCCCTGGCTTTGGGTTCCCCGGTGCTCGCGGGGCGGATGGCAGCAGGTTGCACGGCCTGACACGTCCATGCTTGCCAAACGCATCATCCCCTGCCTTGATGTCACTGCAGGACGGGTCGTCAAGGGTGTCAACTTCCTGAAGCTGCGCGACGCCGGTGATCCGGTGGAGATCGCCGCGCGGTACAACGAGCAGGGCGCGGACGAACTGACGTTTCTGGACATCACGGCGACCAGCGATGGGCGCGACCTGCTGCTGCACACCATCGAGGCAGTCGCCAGCCAGGTTTTTATTCCGTTGACGGTGGGTGGCGGTGTGCGCAGCGTGGAGGACGTGCGCCGGCTGCTCAACGCCGGTGCCGACAAGACCAGCTTCAACTCCGCCGCCATCAGCAACCCGCAAGTGATCGACGAGGCTTCGGCGCGTTACGGTGCGCAATGCATCGTCGTGGCGATCGATGCGAAGCGGCGCAATGCCGTCGACGAAAGACGCCTTGATGCCGTCGGCTCGCAGCGCGGACCGGGCTGGGACGTGTTCAGCCATGGCGGGCGCACGAATACCGGACTCGACGCGCTGGAATGGGC
>JAJAZK010000552.1 GCA_026785765.1 Rhodoferax sp.
GCCCAGTCCCTTGCAGCCGCACTCAACCAATGTGAGGTCCCTGCAGGGTAGCAGGCACAACGCGTAATCGTAGATGTGCGGGCCCACAAAGTCCCGCGGTACCGAACTCGTGGCGAAGTACCCAAGCACTTCGTCCCGAGCGGGAGGAAGGGCACAACCGCCAAGCGTCGCCCACGGGGGCCGAAAGGCTGTCCGAAGCGACCAGCGGCGAGCTGGTCGAGCTATTCCGTGGAGAAAGTGAAAAGCCGCGCGCGGAGGCGGTACCTTTCGCTCCGCGCAGCCCCGTCAGCCGATGCCTCAGGCAGGCAGCTTGCGGAACGCGATAGCGAATCGGTTCCATGCGTTGACACTGGCAATGAGAAGCGTGAGGTCTACCAATTCGGCTGGGGTGAACAAAGGGCTGACTCGCTCCCATACGTCGGCGGGCACATGGGTATCGGCGACCAACGTCACCGACTCGGTCCACTCCAACGCGGCGCGCTCCCGGTCGCTGAAAAATGGCATCTCGCGCCATACTGCAACAGTTGCGAGACGTCGCTCGCTTTCGCTGGCCTTGCGGGCGTCGCTCGCATGTTTGTCGATTCAAAAGGCGCAGCCATTCATCTGCGAGGAGCGAAGCCGGACCAGTTCCAGCAAGGGCTTCTCGATGCTGGTCCTGGCGATGTATTGCTCAAGCCCCGTCAGTGCCTTGATGGCCTCGGGACCCGTTGCGAAAAAATTGAGACGCGATTGCATTGCTTACTGCTTGGCGTTGTGCCGTGTGGCGATGAGGTTTTATTGCGCATGGTGCGTAACGGGCTTCACGTCCGACTCGGTAGCCACTAATCTGCTGTCGACAGTCAGGATTTGTCTGGTCGAGCCCATCAAAGTGGAGACGTCGCAAACGCGGTGCTTCCTGCCTTGCGGGCAGACTCGCGAACCCGGGCACGTCCCCTGTGGTCGGGTGCCCATGGCGGCGAATTCGGTGAGATGGCCTTTGCTGAAATACGAAGGGCTATTTGGGGCGTGGCCGATAACCCGACGGTCAGGCTCTGCCCGGTTCCCGCTCAGCGACGCAGAAGGTCTGCGTCGGACCGAGGCTTCATTCATATTCCGGTGCTGTGACCACTTCTCGCAATTGATTGGCTTGCGACTGCAGTTACCAGCGCTACCAGGACCAATGCCATCGCAACAGTGAATGTCGTTCGCATGCCCGCGGCAACAACGGCAGGGTCGGCACTGGCGAAGGCAACCGTTCCAGATGCCATCGCAAAGACGGCGCCCATGACCGATGCGCCGGTAATCAGGCCAAGGTTGCGCGACAGGTTGAGCATCCCAGAAATAAGTCCACGCATCTCAGACGACACCTCCGCCATGACCGCCGTGTTGTTGGCGGCCTGAAAGAGTGCATAGCTGGAAGTAATGACCACAATGGGCACGACGTAGCCAGCAATGCCCAGTGATTCAGGAAGCATGGCCAAAGCGAGGCATCCGACCATCAGGCCCACAAGTCCAATCGTGGTCGCGCGCGGCGCTCCAACGCGGTCCACGATGCGACCGGCCGGGACTCCGGTGACCGCTGCGGCGATGGGGCCTGCAGACATGACAGCGCCGACCAAGGCTGTATTCAGGTGCAGCGCAAACCCGAGGTAGAAGGGTCCCACCACCAGCGTGGCCATTATCACGGTCGATACCAGGGTGCTCATCGCCAGACTTGCACTGAGGACGGGGTCACGAAACATGGCCAGCCGAATCAGCGGCGACGCTGCCTGGCTTTCGGTCCGAATGAACATTCCGAGCCCGACGGCGGCAGCCAGCATCAACAAGGCGTTGAGCTGTCCGTAGTGGCCGTGTCCCATCGTCATGGCCAGTGAATACGCCGCCAGGGTCAACGCCAGAAGCAACATGCCCAGCTTGTCAAACTCGTTCCTGGCTGCGGATGGTGTCGTCCTGTCTTCGGGCAAATAGCGTCGCACCAACACCAGAGCCAGCATGCCCAGGGGAAGGTTCACCAGGAAGATGGACTGCCATCCATATTGGGCAATCAGAACACCTCCGAGCGATGGGCCAAGGGCGGTGCCAACGGCCGACATCGTACCCATGAGTCCCATCGCACTTCCAGTCCTGGCCTTGGGAACGACTGCGCTGACCATGGCCATGGTCAGCGCCATCATGATGGCGGCGCCTACGCCTTGAAGTGCCCGAGCGGCGACCAGCAACTCCAGCCGTGGAGCCATGCTGGCCAGAACAGACGCAAGGCTGAAGATGGCAATGCCCACCATCAGCAGTCGCCTGCGACCAAACAGGTCGCCCATCCGACCAACACCCACTATCAGCGTGGTCGTGGCAAGCAGATAGGCAAGAACAACCCACTGCACTTTCTGAAAAGAGGCAGAGAACGCCTCGGCGAATGTCGGCAGTGCGACGTTGGCGATGCTGGTGCCAAGCGAGGGCAATAGCATCCCCAGCGCAAGGCTTGTCAACACCCCTTTCAGAGGAGTTTCTGCTGCAACGCCGTGAAGCGTCGACTGAGCGTGTTTCGTAGCTGTCATTTCCTTTTCAACCTTTCATGCGCCTCCAAATCAGGAGTCAGGTGGAAGATAGGGCTTTCCATTTACTGGCGGAAGACGCACCAGTTGCACTTGATAAGTGCATGAAACGCCTGCTTGAGTGGAAACGGATCCGCGGAAGTGAAAATGAGCATGGCCATTGCATGGCCGAAAACGTGTCCGCGCCGACTCTGACGACTTGGCGATTGGACTCAGGCCCGCCCGGGCGCCGGAATTGCGGTTCAAGCCACAAGGGCTGGGCGACGTTTGGATTTCGCGTCCAGCGACATTGCAATGAGTGCGGCGATTACCGAAAGCCCCGCGCCACTCCACCACACCAGCGAATACGACGCATAGGCATCGAAAAGGTAGCCTCCGGAATACGCCCCCATTGCCCCACCCAAGGCGTGTCCGGCGGCAATCATGCCCATCGCCAGGCCCATACGTTCCATGCCCAAGTAACTCGCGGCGAGGCTGGCCGTGACCGGTACGGTCGCGTAGTCCACCGTACCGAAGGCGACTGCGAAAAGCAGAAAATTTTAGTAGCTTGCTCCGACGTTCATCAGCAGCAGGAACGTCAAGGCCCGCAAGAAGTAGATCGCAACGAGCAGCATGGGCCGGTTGATGCGATCGGCCAGCCAACCGGCGAGAATCATTCCTGCCAGATTCACCGCCGAAAGCACGCCGTACGCCGTCGCACTAGGCAGTGGCGGAAACCCACAGACTGACGCGTACGGGATGAGGTGTGTTTCGATGATGCCCGAGGTCGTAAAGCCGCAGAGCAGGAAACTCCAGAACAACCCGTGGAAGGCCGGTTGGCACACGAGGTACCACAGTTCCGAGCCGAACCGCGTGACTGGTTTGTCTATGTCCGGCGGGATTAGCCCCCGGGAAGATGGGTCGACAAGTCGACACAGAACGGGAATCAGCAGCAGCGAAGCCACTGCGAGTGCCCCGAAGCTCCAGCGCCAGCTGAATTGCGACAGCACAAGCGCGATCAACGGCAGGATTACGAACTGCCCCGCCGTCGCGCCGGAGGTGGCGATGCCGATGGCCAAGCCTCGATGAATGTCGAACAACCGAGCCACGCCAGTGGATACAACGTGCGTTGCGACGATGCCGAAGCCGATCGCTGACAGGACACTGAACCCCAACACGAACGTGACTCTTGAATCAGCACTGGCGACCAGTGCCGAACCAAGCCCCGTGGCAAGCAGGCCCAGTGCCAGTGTGATCCGCGGGCCATAGCGGTCCACCAAGCGGCCTGCGAAGGGCGCCACGCAGGCCATGACGATCAGCGCCGCGGCGCCAGCACCAGAGACGAAGCCCCTGGTCCAGCCGAGTTCTCGCACCCACACCGGCATCACAAGACCCAACGCAGCCCTGGTCGAAAACGACAGCGCCAAGGCCAGGAAGCAGAATAGTACGACCATCCAACGCATGGCGCCAGCGTCGGATTTTACGATCAACATCAACGAGTACCTCCGGGAATCGAACGGTACTAAAGGGTAGCGAAGGATGTGCCGCTACGACCCCACTTGCCCGTCGATAGTTGGCCAAAGTTGGTTTAGCTGTGCTAAACACGGAGCATGACCATTCCATTTCAGTTGCTCCATACCTTTGTGGTGGTGGCCCGTTGCGGAC
>JAJAZK010000553.1 GCA_026785765.1 Rhodoferax sp.
ATTACGTCCGGTCCGCACTATGCGGTGTCGGCGGTGGCCGCCGCCGGCACCAGCGTGGCGATGGTTCCGGTGAGCCGGATGCTGGCGGCACTGGCGCGCCACCCGGCGTTGGCCGCGCAGCAGCGCGCACTCTCGGGCCTGCGTTTTCGCATCATGTTGCGCCATGTGGCGGTGCAGGGATCCAACGCGGGCCGACGCAAGGTCTGCCTGCACCTGTTGGACCTGATGCGCAGTTATGGCACGCCGCACCGCCAGGGGTCGGTGATCTCGATCGCGTTCACCCAGCAGGAAATGGGCAGCATCTGTGGCCTGTCGCGGGTCAGCGTGTCGCACATCTTCACGCAACTCGAACGGGAGCAGGTCATCACCCGGTCGGGGAGGTTGGTGGTGATCGTCGACTGGGTACGCCTGGAGGCGCTGGCCAAGGACTGAGTTTTCGCGCTGCGCGAACGCTGGCTGGAAAGCAGTTGACAACGCCAGTGCCAGCCTGGTTTTGCTGGACGTCACTCCGCCCGCCGATCTGCGATTCTGGTTTGGTGTGCCTGACCGGCGCGGGAGGAGGGCTTCCCGTTACAAGCCGGAAACCCCGAATACAATATTCTGTATCCAGTCATTCGTCGCACATCCATCAACCCGCATCATGGTCCACACCGTCCGGAGTCGCCCGGTCAGACCGCTTACCCGCGAAGGCACGCTCAGTGACCGCATCTATGCGGAGTTGCGGACGCGCCTGCAGCGCGCGCCGCTACAGCCCGACGAGCGGCTGGTCGACCTGGAGGTGGCCGCCGCCTACGGCACCTCGCGGATGCCGGCGCGCGACGCCCTGCTGCGTTTGCTCAACGAAGGATACCTGCTAGCCACTACACGTGGCTTCGTGGCGCCATCGCTGAGTCTGGACGACATACGCGAAATCTTCGAAGTGCGCCGCCTGCTCGAACCCGAAGCGGTGGCCAGCGTGGCCAGGGACGTTGACGATGCCACACTCGCGCGGTTAGCCGCGGCGCTGCAGCAGGCGCGGCAGGCCACGTCACAGGATGATGGCGACAAGATGGTGCTGGCAAACATGGCCTACCGCGAAGCCTGGCTCGGCCGCGTCAGCAACAAACGTCTGGCGGCGACGATCGCACGGTTTGTCGACCATGTGCAAACGGTGCGGCGCGCCACTTTGAGCAACGCTCCAACCCGCGCCATCGTGCTCGACGGCCTGACCCGCGTGCATGCGGCGCTCTGCGAGCGCGACGCGCGTAAGGCGCGCAAGTGCATGACGGATTTCATGCTGGCCGCCGAGAAGGCCTTTTTCGCTGTGCGAAAAGCCGAGATCGATGGCCACTGAACCGAGCATACGGTACGGCCCGCCGAAATTGAAGGAATGATCACCATGGGACCGTTACATCCGCTCAGGGGACCGAACAAGTTCAAGCTGGGCGTGTTCTCGACCAACGCCGATGGCGGGCTGGCGATCACCGATGTTCCCGAGCGCTGGCGCGCCCGCTGGGACGACAACCTCACTGCAGTCGGCATCGCCGACCGTGCAGGACTCGAGTTCTTCCTGCCGATCGCTCGCTGGCGCGGTTTCGGCGGCAAGAACCAGGTGCGCGAATGGTCATTCGAGACCTTCACCTGGGCTGCTGGCCTGGCTGCGGTCACGCAGCGCATTGGGCTATTCATGACGGTGCATGTGCCCATCGTGCACCCGGTGTACGCGGCCAAGGCATTGGCCACGGTGGACTACATCAGCGGCGGTCGGGCCGGCCTCAACATCGTGTGCGGCTGGAACCCGCAGGAGTTCGCCATGTTCGGCGTCAAGATCGGCGACGATGCCTATGGCCAGGCGGCCGAATGGATCGAGATCATCGAACGCTGTTATGGCGCCCACCAGCCGTTCGACTACGCGGGCAAGCACTACCAGCTCAAGGGAGTGGTGAGCCGCCCCGCCAGTATCCAGGTGCCACGACCTCTTACGATGAATGCCGCCTTTGGGGGTCCCGGGCGCGACTTCGCCGCGAAGAGCTGCGACTTCCTGTTCTCGCCGTTCGCCAACATCGAGGACGGCCGCAAGCATATTGGCGATATCCGCGAGCGCTCCCTGCGGCAGGGGCGCGATGTCGGCGTCTACACGGTGTGCCACGTGGTGGCGCGCGAGACACAACGTGAGGCTGACGACTACTACGAGCGTTACGCCGTGACCGAAGCCGACCACGCCGCCGTGGACAACCACATGGCGCAGAAGAAGGAATTCGCCAACTCGCACGACAAGGACGCGTTCGACCTCTACCGCAAGCGTTTCGCTGGTGGCGCCGGCACCTATCCGCTGGTGGGCACACCGGAGAAGATCGTCGACGAGATGGTCCGTATCGCCAACGAGGGCTACGCGGGCGCGGCGCTGACCTTCGTGAACTACAACTACGAACTGCCCTTCTTCTGCGACCGCGTGCTGCCCTTGATGGAGCAGGCCGGGCTGCGTGTGGCATGAGTCCTGCCGTGTCCTCGCTCAGCGCCGAACGGCCTTCCCTGTTGGTGTGCGTCAACCGCAGTGCGCCGATCGCACCAGCGTTGTTTCGGCACGCGCATTTCTCCGTCAACGTGTTGGCGGCCGGGCAGTTGGGAGTCGCGAAGGCCTTTGGCGGACAGTCGCTGGGCTACGCGGACGGCAGCTACCATGCGGTGGGTTGACCCCGTCAGGATCTGCCGGTGAACCCGACCATGCACGCCATCCAGTACGCACACTACGGTGCACCAGAGGTATTGCAGCTCGCCACCCTGCCCCTGTCGGCGCCCGGACCGGGCGAAGTACGCGTGCGCATGCTCGCCGCCGGCTTGGCGCCATTCGACACCAAGCTGCGCGCCGGCCTGCTGCGGACGTACTTTCAGTTGGCGTTCCCCAAGGTCCCCGGCCGTGACGGCACGGGCGTGATCGACCAGATCGGGGCCGACGTGGCCGGACTCCAGGTTGGTGACCCGGTGTGTGTGGTCGCCGCCCAGCTGGCGGTCGGCACCTGTGCGCAGGCCCTCGTATGCCCGACGGGCCAGGTCGTGGCG
>JAJAZK010000554.1 GCA_026785765.1 Rhodoferax sp.
GCGGCACATTCACCGACATCACGCTCATGTTTGAAGACGGTTCCATCGCCACTGAGAAGGTGCCATCCACACCGGACGACTACAGCCGCGGCATCATCAACGGCATGACGTCTTTGCTGCGGTCACTCGAACTGTCGCCAGCCGACGTTGGCGAGGTTCTACACGGATGCACAGTGGCGACCAACACGATTCTCGAGGCCCGTGGTGCCCGCACCGGCTTGATCACCACACGTGGTTTTCGTGATGTGCTCGAGCTCCGCCGAATCCGTGTTCCAAGGCTTTATGACCTCTTGTATGTCAAACCGGAACCGCTCGCTCCGCGTGAATTGCGGCTGGAGGTGACCGAACGTATATCGGCCGGTGGTCAGGTGGTGGTGCCACTGGACGAAGCCGAAGTAGCCGCAGCGATCGAGCAGCTACGGCAACTTGGCGTCGAGGCGATTGCGGTGTGTTGTCTGCACTCTTACCTGAACCCAACCCATGAGCAGCGCATCGGGGAACTGGTGCGCGCTGCCCTGCCGGATGTTTTTCTGACGCTGTCGTGCGAAATTCTGCCCGAGATCCGTGAGTATGAACGTACAAGCACGGCCGTGATCAATTCCTACATCGGCCCGCCAGTTGCAAGCTACATCCAGTCGCTTGATCGGAGCCTCAAAGGATATGGCGTTTCGGGACGGCTCCTGATCATGCAGTCGACGGGCGGCATTCTGGATGCGGATTCGGTGATCCGCATGCCGGCACGTATTGTCGAATGCGGACCTGCAGCCGGTGTAATCGGTGCTGCCTTCCAGGCCGCTTCCAGCGGATACAAGAATGTCATCACATTTGACATGGGCGGCACAACAGCGAAGGCTGCCATGATTGAAGATGGCCAGGTCATGCGCACCGATGAGTTCGAAGTTGGGGGTGGCATCTCCTTGTCCAGCCGACTGGTTAAGGGCGGCGGATACGCGCTCAAACTACCGGTCATTGACATCTCCGAAGTGGGCGCAGGCGGTGGCAGTTTGGTGTGGTTTGACCGGGCCGGTGCGCTTAAGGTGGGGCCACGCAGCGCCGGCGCCGCGCCTGGGCCAGCCTGTTACGGAGCAGGAAACGAGGAACCCACCGTCACCGATGCCAACGTGGTTTTGGGTTATCTGAATCCGCGTGCACTGGCTGGCGGCTCAGTAGCAATCCGCGCGGACCTTGCTGCAGCAGCGTTGCATCGTTGTGTTGTATCGCGCCTGGATGGCGATGAACGCGACGCCGCGTGGGCCGTTTACGTGGTTGCAGCAGCCAACATGATGCGCGCCGTCAAGGCGGTCTCTACGTACCGAGGGCGAGATCCACGCGACTGTGTCCTACTGGCATTCGGTGGAAATGGTGGTGTGTTCGCGGTTGAGCTTGCGCGACAGCTACAGATGCGTCGCGTCCTGGTGCCCCCGGCTGCTGGCGTCTTCAGTGCCCTTGGACTTTTGGTTGCGCCGATCGAATTCAGCCAGACAAGGGCGTTCCTGAAGCCGGTCGGATTGATCGATGCGCAAGAGTTGACAAACAATCTCCATGGGATGGAAGAGCAGGTTGCAAAGGTGCTGGGGTTTCCGCGGAATCAGTTGCGCATGCGCTGCTCGGCTGCCATGCGCTACATCGGGCAGGCTTTCGAACTGCAGATTCCATTGTCGAGCGACGTAATCACGGCCGGGGTGTTGGTGAACTTGTCTGAAGCATTTGAAGCCGAACATCAGCGCACTTATGGCCACCGATTCGCCGACGGCGACGGAGTCGAGGTCGTGGCGGTCGAAGTGACAGGAACCTTTGTTGGCGGTGCGCGACAGCCCTCGATTGTGACGGTCAGGAAACGCGCGGGCAAGGTCGCCCTCGAATCAAGGAGAGCCGCGTATTTCGGTCCAGATCGCGGCGTGCACCAAGTAGACGTGATCGACCGTTCGGCCTTGTCTGGCGCTCCGCGTCGCGGGCCCTTCATCATCGAGGAATACGACGGAACAACGGTGATCCCCCCGGATGCTGCGGCGCACCTGGATGCCGCCGGCAACATCGTGATCGACATTGATCTTTGAATTCAAGGAAAGCAGTATGAACAACATGGCTCAGGCGGAATCCCGCGACACAATGACGGCGCATGCGCAACGCGACCACAAGGTAAGTCCGTTTCTGTTGGAAGTGGTCAAAAACGCCTTGGACACTATCGCCGATGAGCTGGCCTTGATCATCATGCGCACAGCCTACTCAAGCATCGTGCGGGATGCCATGGACTATTCCACCGCGATTTGCGACTCCAATGGTCATACCCTCGCGCAGGGTCTCACGACGCCACTGCATCTGGGAAGCTTCTTCGACGCGATGGCCAATTTGGTGAAGAACCATGCGCCAACTGCGGTTCCCGGCGACGTCTTCATTTTCAACGATCCCTACCTAGCGGCCGGTCAGCACCTGCCAGACATGTACATCGTGCGGCCAATCTTCATCGATGGCGCCATTGAAGGTTGGGCCACGACCGTGGCGCATTTGAATGACATCGGGGGCATCGTCCCGGGCAGCAATTCCATCGGATCCACCGAAATATTCCAGGAAGGCCTACGGTTTCCGGTGCTCAAGCTCTACCAGGGCGGGATTGAGAACCAGACGATCTGGGACATTCTTTCGGCAAATGTGCGTGTTCCCGACAAGGTTCTGGGTGACGTCAAGGCGCAGGTCTCCGCCTGCCTGGTTGGCGAGCGCGAGTTCAAAAGCCTGTTCGAACGGTACGGGCGTGAAACGCTGCATCGAACCTTCCAGGCTATTCATGATTACGCAGAGAAACTCGCACGTGCCCCCCGATGGCCACTTCAAATTCCCCCACCTTTGGCCAGTCAAATTCCTCCAGGCAGGACGGGCGAATTATCAGTCGTTTGATGTGTCGCGTGCCATGCGCGCGGCGGCCTCCTTGAGTCGGTAGCTGCGTCCTTCGAACTCCAGCAGGGTTGATCGGTGCATGAGGCGGTCCAGGATGGTGGTCCCCGTGGTGTTGTCGCCCAGGTACTTGCCCCAGTCCTGTACC
>JAJAZK010000555.1 GCA_026785765.1 Rhodoferax sp.
CTGATGGAATATCTCTTGCTTGGGCAATTGAAATAAGCGCATCCTGTTTCGGCGAAGGCTGACTTCGTGCAACGAAGTCAAGCGAAGCGGCCGCAGGCAAAACAGGATGCACGCGCAGAAAGCACTGATGGAGTATCTGCTGCTCGGACGCATCGCCTGACGGCGCGGATGGACGACTGCCTGCTCTACGCCCGCCATGGCAAATTCCGCTACTGGTCGATGCTGACCTTGGCGGTGCGGATGTAGTTGCCCCAGCGCTCGTACTCGTTGTTGTAGAAGGCCTGGTAGGAACGCTGATCCATGCGCTCAATCACCATGGTCATCTTCTTCATCGTTTCGGCTACTGCAGGCTCAGCCAACGTCCCTTCGATGGCACCATGCAGCTTCGCGAGGACGTCCGCCGGCACGCCCGCGGGTGCGAGAAAACCCAGCCACGGCCCCATGTCGATCGCAATGCCGTTTTCGCGCATGGTCGGTATGTCCTTGAAGTCGGCCAGCCGCTCCTTGGCCGCGACCACCAGCATGCGGACAGTTCCCGCGCGCGCGTGTTGCTCGGCCACCGGGATCGGGCAGATGGAGCAGGTGATCTGGTTGGCCAATTGCGCCTGTATCAGCGGGGCGGTCCCGTTGTACGGCACATGTAGCAGGTCAACCTTCGTGACTTGCTTGAGCGCCTCCACCGTGATCTGGCCAGAACTCCCTTGCCCCCAGGATCCAAAAGTCAATGCGGGCTTGGCCTCGCGGGCCACTTGCAGGAACTGTTCGAAGGTTTTGGCCGGATGGGAAGCGTGCACTACGAGCGCCAGTGGCGTGAATCCGATCGGGGCTACCGCAACGAAGTCCTTCCTGGAGTCGTAAGGAGGCTGCTTCATGATGTGGGGCGCGATCGAGTGCGAATCCGCAGCGCCGTACACCAGTGTGTATCCGTCCGCCGGGCTGCGCGCTGCAGCCAGGCTTCCGATCGTACCAATGGCGCCAGGCCGGTTCTCCACCACCACCGGCTGCCCAAGCCGCGCGGACAGGCTCGGCACCATGGCCCGAACGAGCACGTCGCCACCGCCGCCGGCCGCCCAAGGCATGATGATCTTGATGGGTCTGTTGGGAAAAGGCCCGGTCTGGGCAAGCCCTGGCATCGCGATGCTACCGAGCG
This sequence comes from Rhodoferax sp., assembly GCA_026785765.1. GTDB lineage: Bacteria > Pseudomonadota > Gammaproteobacteria > Burkholderiales > Burkholderiaceae_C > CAISIP01. The sequence continues at coordinate 1,151 of JAJAZK010000555.1, forward strand.
CGCCGGCGCCGATGGCGGTGATCACTTCCCTGCGCGAAAAACGTCCTGAATTCACAGTGGTCTCCTTTGGAATAATGGGGAACAGTCAACACGCGATAGCCCCATGGTCAAGCCTACCAGTGCCAAAGACAATTCGCAATCGGTAAACGCACCAACGCAACGGGAACTGCCCAGCACCGCGCCCGGCCGTGCGGAACCGGTGGGTGCACGGGCCTCGGCCCCGTTGCTGGTGCGCGAGATCGGCAGCATGCATGTTGGCGGACGCTCGGCCACGCTCGATGGACTTCCCGGAATGGACGTTACCTTCTCCCCTGGCAATCCACCCTTTCGGGTGAATCCGAATGGTGCATTCGAAATCGAGCAGATGTATGTTCAATACGTGCGGCTGGTTGCCCCACGGGCATTCCAACCGCTGTTGCTCATGCACGGCGGCGGCTTGTGCGGCGTGTGTTACGAGACCACACCAGATGGAAGACCTGGCTGGCAAAGCTTTTTTCTGCACGCCGGCCATGATGTCCACGTAGCCGATGCGGTCGAACGCGGCCGCGCCTCGTGGGCACGCAGCCCCGAGTTTCTGCGCGGCGCGCCCATGTTTCGCACCAAAGCTGAGGCTTGGGAGCTGTTCCGGATCGGGCCCGAAGGGTCCTGGCGGGGTAACACCGGCGCAAGCCAGCCCTACCCCGACTCGCGTTTTCCGGTCGACGCCTTCGACCAGTCCATGAAGCAGTCGATCCCGCGCTGGACCACCACCGACGCGGCGATTCAGGCCGCCTACGACACGCTGGCGCACGATCACGGGCCATTCGCCATCATTGCCCACAGCCAGGGCGGCAACTTCGCATTCAACATGGCGTTGCGCCATCCTGGAAAAGTCCGGGCCATCGTCGCGCTGGAGCCGTCCGGCTTCCCCGATCCCGTGAGCAGCAAGCTACACACGCTGGCAGGTATCCCGCATCTGTTCATCTGGGGCGACAACACCGGCGTGAACGAGACATGGTTATCGATGCGACGCGGGCTCGCCCGCTACATCGCGGCCCTGCGGGCCAGCGGGGTTGCCGTGGATGAGTTTGACCTGCCGAGCATGGGAATCCGCGGCAATTCACACATGCTGATGATGGACCGCAACTCCGATGAAATCGCCGCACGGGTGCAGCGATGGTTCGAGAGCCGTGACCTGATGGGCTGACGTGCCGGCAAGCTACCCGACTCACACCTGGATGTACCAACCCGCGAAGGATTCACTGATGACCAACCAGACAATGACATGGAGCGGTGCACGCCTGACCGTCGAAGCCAGTGGCAACACGGCGATCGTGCGCCTGTTCAACCCGCCCAACGGGTACATGGACGCGGTGATGGAGGCCGAACTCGAGCAGACGCTGGACCTGCTCGACCAATGGCCCAGCGGCCGCAACGTGGTGATCACCGGTCGCGAACCCGGCATGTTCGTGCGCCACTACGACGTCGCCGTACTGCACGAGCGGGCACAGGCCATGCGCGCCAGGAACCTGTCGTTTTCGTTGGAGCGGCCGGTCAAGCCTGCGGGCATCCACCGCTGTATCGAGCGCATCGGCAATAGCCAGATGGTGTTCATCGCCGCGGTGAACGGCATCGCCATGGGCGGCGGATTCGAATTGGCCCTGGGGTGCGACATCCGCGTGGTCCAGGCCGGCGAATACCAGTTGGGACTGCCGGAGCTCAATCTGGGTCTGTTGCCTGGCGCGGGAGGTACCCAGGCACTGGCGCGACTGCTGGGCACGGGGCCCGCCCTGTACCACTTGTTGACGGCCAAGGTGTTTCGTCCGCAGGAGCTGGTCGACCTTGGCCTGGCTGCCGAGTGCGTACCTGACGCGCTCGGCCGTGCGTTGGAAATCGCCCGCGGCATCGAGGCCGTCCCCGCGCGCGCATGCGCCCACATCAAACGGCTGGTACGCAATGCCCCGCGCTGGAGCGAAGCGGAGGGGCTAGCCGCCGAGCGCTCATTGTTCTGCGATTGCATGGTGGACCCGCAAGCCCAACCCCTGATGGAAGCGGTCGCGACCGGCCGGCGCACCATCGCCGACCCTCCGCCAGGTTGACGGTATCTGACGGCAGCGTCAGCGCTGCAGGTTCTCGATCAGCATTGCTATGCCCTGACCGGCGCCGATGCACAAGGTAACAAGGCCGTAGCGCCCCCGGGTGTCCTGCAGGTGGTGCATCGCCGTCATGGTCATGCGCACACCTGTGGCACCGGGCGGATGGCCAATGGAAATCCCGCCGCCGTACAGATTGGTGCGCTCGCGCGGCAAACCGAGTTCACGTTCAGCGTGCAAATTGACCACGGCGAAGGCTTCGTTGACCTCGAAATAGTCGACGTCGGGTACCGTAAGACCGGTACGGGCGAGCAACTTGCGCACGGCCGGGACCGGCCCGATGCCCATCATGCTCGGCGGCACGCCCACGGTGGCCCAATCCACCAGGCGCGCCTGCGCCTGCAGCCCGCGCGCGCGGGCAGCGCCCGCCTCAGCCACTACGACAAACGCAGCGCCATCGGCCACGCCGCTCGCATTGCCGGCGGTCACCGTGCCATCGTCGGCAAATGACGGACGCAACTGGCGCAGGCGCTCGAGCGTGATGTCGGGGCGCGGGAACTCGTCGGTCACCACGCTGCGGCGCTGGCGTCCAGCGCCGACCTCGATCGGCGCGATCTGACGTGCCAGGAAGCCACTTTCCATACAGGACTTTGCCCGCTGTTGACTCATGCAGGCCCACTCGTCCATGGCCTCGCGCGTATAGCCACCGGCCCGCGCCAGATTCTCGGCCGTTTCGCCCATGGTCTCACGCGAGAATGGGTCACGGTAAGTGTTCTCCAGCAGGTCCTGCAGGTTCTGGTCGCCGCGCTTGTGCCCCCATCGCCCCGACCGCAGCACAAAGGGCGCGCGGCTGTAGTTCTCGGCTCCGCCCGCAAGGGCGATCAAAGAATGCCGCGAGAGGATCTGCTCCGCCGCGGACACCATGGCCTGCAGGCCGGCCCCGCAGCCCCGGCTCACCGTGAGGGCTGCTACGTCTTCAGGCAAGCCCATCGCCACCGAGACCACGCGTGCGCCAAACAGGCTGTCGTGGTCCACCGGCACCGTGTTGGCAAAAACAAGGTGGTCAATGTCCGCGCACTGCAATCCGCTGCGCTCCAGGCTGGCGCGCGCCGCGTGCACCGCGAGGTCGGTGAGTGGAGTGTCACGGAAGCTCTTGCCGAAGTCGGCAAACGGGGTACGCGCAGGCGCGCCGATCACGATCTCGGGGCTCATGCACGTACTCCGGTTGGCCCAGGGGCTGCTCCATGGGGGTTGATGGACGGGATGCGCTTTTTCAGCGCCCGGCAATCGATGGCTTCGGCACGCGGATCCGTGCCCGGCGCGAAGATGCCGCTCTTTTGCAGCTTGTTGGTGCCGGTGACTGGCAAGCTGTCGCGAAACACCACCCAACCGGGTGCTTTGTAATAGGCGAGTTCGCCCAGGCAATGTGCCACCAGCTGCTGCGCTGTTGCCGCATCTGCCGCGATGCCAGTGGACAGAACCACCACTGCCAACACCTCCTCGTCGCGCATCTCGTCCGCCACGGCGAGCACCGCAATGCGGGCGACTGCCGCATGCGCAGCCAAAGCGGCCTCGACTTCGCTGGCGGAGATGTTTTCGCCTGAACGCCGGATCATGTCCTTGCGCCGGTCGACGAAGTACAGCATGCCAGTCGAATCGCGCGTCACGACATCGCCCGTATGGAACCAGCCGCCGCGCCAGGCGGTTGCAGTCGCGTCCGGATCGTCCAGGTAGCCGCCGAAAAAACCCCGGCGCGGATCGGCGCCATCTGCCCGCACCAGCATCTGCCCGGGTGTGGCGTCGGGCAGATCGCGGTCGCCGTCATCCACGACCCGAACCTGTAGCGGGTCTGACGCGCGGCCGAAAGCACGGGTATCGGTGCGGCGCGGCTCGTGCTGGTTGGACAGGAAACGCCCGGTCTCGGTCATGCCCCACACTTCGACCAGCGGAAAACCAAAACGCTGCTCGAACCCCGGATGCAGGCTCGGGTCGCAGCCGGCGCCTAGCCCGAAACGGATCTGGTGGCGCGACTCCCACGCACCAGCAGTTTGTTTGTACAGCGCCGGTGGCATGATGCCCAAGAAGTGGACCGCGGTGGCCGCGGACCGCACGCAGTCCTCCCACCATGTGCTGGCATGGAAGCGGTCCGGAATCACCAGGCAGTTGTCGGTAAGACACATGGCGGCAATCGTCGTCATGCCACAGTTCATGTGGAAAACCGGCAGCGGATTGAGCACCCGCTCCTGTGCCGGGCGCAACGTCAACAGGCCACCGAGGTCGCGGTACCAGGCCCCCGCAGTCAGCACATATTCGTTGGTGAGCACGCATCCCTTCGGTGCTCCGGAAGTGCCCGAAGTGAACAGGATGGCGGCCTCGCGCGTCCACGCATCGCCACCGTCCACCGTTGGCCTCGTCGCCGCAGGCAAGGTACTGTCCAATGCATCGACAGCCCCCACGGGGATCGAGCGCAGTAGCTCGTCTGCCGCGATGGCCTGCGTCACGGCCGCGAGCCGGTCTGGCTGCGCCACCACCATGTCCACGCCTGCCAGACGCAGTGCATGGCGGATCTCGCTGCCACGGTGATCCGGATTGAGGGGAACAATGGAAGCCCCCAGCCGGTTGAGTGCGAGGAAGTGAAAGAAATGGCGCGGGTGGTTGCCAACCGCCAGCGCCACGCGGTGCCCTGCGCCCCAGCCACGCGACCGGTACTGCCCCGCGAGGCGGTCAACCGCCTCTCCGGCCTGCGCGAAAGTCCACTCGGCGCCACCCGTGAGGGCCGACTGCGCCAAAAACGGCAGGCTCGGCGCACGCGAGCGCGCCTTGGCGAATGCACCGTGCAGGGTCTGCGGAGCGGCTGCGGAGTCCATCGCCATCACCGCTGCAGCACGGTGATGGCGCAAGCAGCTTCCTCGAAGCCAATCACCCCGCCGCCATTCTCGGCCAACGCGATGTCGGCCCCAGCAACCTGGCGCGCTCCACACTCGCCGCGCAGCTGGGCCGTAAGCTCGTAGATCATTGACAGGCCGGTCGCGCCCACAGGATGTCCCTTGGACACCAGCCCGCCCGACAGGTTGACTGGAATGCGGCCACCCAGCATCGTATGGCCGGCGCCGACAAAAGCGCCACCCTGCCCCATGCCACAGAAACCGAGCATTTCGGCCTGGTAGATCTCACAGAACGAGGTCGCGTCGTGCACCTCGGCGACGTCGACATCGAGCGGGCCGATACCGGCCCGCGTATAGGCACGCTCGGCGCCGACCCGTGACAGGCCTGGTTCGTCAAGCCGCCGGTACTTGCCGCCCGTAAGCACACTGGCGCGCACCCGAACAGCGCGCTCGCGCACACTTGCCGGCATTGCCGGTAGCGAGCGCGCGGAGCAAAGCAGCGCCGCCGCGGCACCGTCGCCAATTGGTGCACACATGGCACGGGTCAGTGGCCAGCTGACTTCACGGTCGGCCAGTACCTGTTCTGGTGTAACTTCGAAGCGGTACTGCGCCTTCGGGTTGAGCGCGCCCATCGCGTGGTTCTTCGAGGCACCGATGGCGATCTGCTCACGCGTTGTGCCATACGCCTTCATATGCCAGGCCGCCTGCATGGCGTAGGTGTCCATGAACAGGGTGCCGCCCGCCTCGTTGGGGTTGAACGCCTTGCCCGCCTGCTCGCCGGCATCCTGGTAGTACGCCATCCACTCGGCGGGATCGAGCTGGTCGATGCCACCTTCGAAAATTTCCAGCGTGCGCTTCGGGTCGCCAGAAACAAAGGTCTTCTCCACGCCGATCGCCAGCGAAAAATCGGCCTGGCCGGACAGGATATCCTTCCATGCGCCATGCAGCGCCATGGATGCCGTGGCGCAGCCTCCTTCCACATTGATCATCGGTACGCGCTCAGGGAACAGCTGTTCGCGCACCAGCGGTGTCAAACAGACCTGGCCGCGGATGTTGCGCTGGCCGAATGTGCCCATGCCGCAATTACCAAACCAGGCCTGCTCGATGCGGCCACCATCGTCCAGGCCGGCATCCGCCAGCACCTCGAGGTAGGCCTGCCGGGTCAGGTCCTTGAAGCTGCGCCCGGCCTGCTTTCCAAACGGCGTGCAGGACACACCGATCACATACACATCGTCCACGTTCTTCTCCTGCTCAGGTGCTGCGGCGGCTCATGCCAGTGCTACGGGGAGTTGCTTCGGGCCGCGCATGATCAGCGCGTCGATCCAGTCCACGGGACCGGCCCCGTAATGCATGGACGGGAAGCGCGCGACAAGCCCGCCGATGCAGACACGCGCTTCCAGCCGCGCCAGCACACCCGAGAGAATGTCGCGCCGCTCGTCCTTCTGCGACTCGTAGAAGGGTGTGAGCCGGTCCGATGACATGGCGGGCGAGGTAGTCACTGCGCGGACATCCTCGTAGCGGGTCACGACCCAGGCCCGCAAGGCCTCGCTCCAATGTACCGGGTCCTGCGCCTGCAAAGCCTCATCCAGCGGGAACGGGTTGCGCCGTGTCGCATCGTCGGTCGGGTCGTAGTGCAGGGTGCGCACGGGTGTGTCAATCTTTATCCCCGCGCCGGGTTTAGCGCCGGGATCCCAAGGGTAACAGGGCGCACAATCACCAATCATGGGTGGTTTCCCGGCGCTGGCACAAGCCAGTGCAGCAACGCATTGAGTGCAATCCAATTGATCCGCCTGTTGGAAATTACCGACACCATAATTGCGACAGCAGTGTTACCTTGGCTGCGCAGTCCCAACCATCCGGGACACCTGCCCGCCGGTCTTCCCGGTCTCCTCTCACCGCCCACCCATTCATGACATCCACTGACATCACCCTGGCCGACTGCCTGCTGCGCGACCAGCAGGACCCCTTGCGCGATCTGCGCGATCTTTTCAACCTGCCGCAAGGCGTGATTTACCTGGACGGTAACTCGCTTGGTGCCATGCCGCACACGGCAGTGGCCCGTGTAGGGCACGCTGTGACGCAGGAATGGGGCCAAGGTCTGATCCGCTCCTGGAACACGGCTGGCTGGTTCGATCTGCCGCAGCGCGTGGGCGACAAGATCGCCAGCCTGATCGGTGCCTCGCCGGGAACCGTGGTCGCCACCGACAGCACCTCGGTGAACCTGTTCAAGGTGCTCAGTGCGGCGCTGCACATCAACACGCAGGACGCACCGGCGCGGCGCGTGGTGCTCAGCGAGCGCAGCAACTTCCCGACCGATCTTTACATCGCCGAAGCCCTGTGCAAGCAACATGTTTACCGCCTGGTGCTGGTCGACGCGGGCGAGCTGGACGACTTCCTGAACGAAGAGGTGGCTGTGCTGCTGCTGACCCACGTGAACTACCGCACTGGTGCGATGTTCGATATGGCGGCGGTCACGGCGGCGGCACATCGGGCC
>JAJAZK010000556.1 GCA_026785765.1 Rhodoferax sp.
AGGGTGGGGCGGTGTTGTCGTTCGAGTTGCGCGCACCCGACGCCGAGCAGGCGCGCGCGCGCGCGTTCGCGCTGCTGAATGCCACCCGTACCATCTCCTTGTGCACCAACCTGGGCGACGTAAAGACCCTGATATCGCACCCGGCCAGTACCTCACACGGTCGCTTGACCGAAGCGCAGCGCCAGCTCGCTGGTATCGGCCAGGGCCTGGTGCGGCTGGCGGTAGGGCTGGAGCATGTACCCGACCTGCAGGCCGACCTGGCGCGCGGCTTCGCGGCGCTGTGAGCAGGATGACGAGCATGGCACGCCGCGTCCGCACCCGCATCGCGCCCTCGCCGACGGGCTTCCTGCACCTGGGCACCGCGCGAACGGCGCTGTTCTCGTGGGCCTTTGCGCGCCACTTCGGCGGCGACTTCATCCTGCGCATTGAGGACACCGACGTTGCGCGATCCACCCAACAAGCGGTGGACCAGATCATTGCTGCGATGCGCTGGTTGCGGCTGGACTATGAAGAAGGCCCGTTCTACCAGATGCAGCGTCTGGAACGCTACCGCGCGGTCATCGTCGGCATGCTGGCTGCGGGTACCGCTTACCATTGTTATTGCCAGCCCGACGAGCTCGAAGTGATGCGCGAGGCGCAGCGTGCGCGCGGCGACAAACCTCGCTACGACGGGCGCTGGCGGCCGGAGTCAGGCAAACAGCTACCGCCAGTTCCGACGGCCCTGCAGCCGGTCGTGCGCTTTCGCAATCCTCAGGACGGTGAGGTGACCTGGCAGGACTTGGTGAAGGGGCCGATCACGATTTCCAACCGTGAACTCGACGACCTCATCATCGCCCGGCCAGACGGCACGCCCACCTACAACTTCTGCGTGGTGGTGGACGACTGGGACATGCAGATCAGCCACGTGATCCGCGGCGATGACCATGTCAACAACACGCCGCGTCAGATCAACATCCTGCGTGCCCTGGGCGCCGAATTGCCCGAGTACGGCCATGTGCCGATGATCCTCGGCCCGGACGGCGACAAGTTGTCCAAGCGCCATGGTGCGGTCAGCGTGATGCAGTACGAAGAAGCCGGTTACCTGCCCGACGCAATGGTGAACTACCTCTCGCGCCTGGGCTGGAGTCACGGCGACGACGAACTGTTCAACCGTGCGCAATTGGTGCAATGGTTCGATGGCCACCACCTGGCCAAAAGCCCGGCGCAATGGGACGCGGCCAAACTCAACTGGGTCAACGCACAGTGCCTCAAGGCCATGCAAGACGACGCGTTGGCGACGCTGGTGGCGGTGCAGTTGCAGCGTCTGGGTGTGGCGCAGCCAGACGAACGCCTGCCCGGCATCTGTGCGCTGTTCAAGGACCGCTGCGACACCACCGTGGCGCTGGCGCAATGGGCCGTAGCGTTTTATGCCGATGTGCACCCGCAACCAGGCGAGCTTGCGAAACACGTGACTGTCCTGGTGCAGCCCGCGCTGCAACTTCTGCACGAAAAACTCGCATTCTGTGCGTGGGACAAAGCCGGCATTGCAGCCAGCATCAAGGAAGTGTTGTCCCAAACCGGGCTGAAGATGCCGCAACTGGCAATGGCCGTGCGGGTGCTGGTGCTGGGTACCAGCCAGACCCCCGCGCTGGACGCGGTGCTGGCGCTGTGCCAGCGCGACACCGTGTTGCAGCGGCTCGGACTGGCGGCGCACTAAGGCTATAATTCGAGGCTCGGAAATTGACGGTACTTCAACCTTGGTTGGTGTCCCGGCGTTGAGGGGGTATAGCTCAGCTGGGAGAGCGCTTGCATGGCATGCAAGAGGTCAGCAGTTCGATCCTGCTTACCTCCACCACCAATTTCTGATACGGAGTTCCATAAAGGCTTTGACCCCATCGTCTAGAGGCCTAGGACACTACCCTTTCACGGTAGGTACCGGGGTTCGAATCCCCGTGGGGTCGCCAGAAACATCGCAGGATGTCGAAGGCGCAAGTCGTTGACGGCCTGCCCGAAAGGGCGGGTGACTTGGCTCGGTAGAAGGAGCAAACGTCAGCTACCAGGAGTGGTAGTTCAGTTGGTTAGAATACCGGCCTGTCACGCCGGGGGTCGCGGGTTCGAGTCCCGTCCACTCCGCCAAATAAGAGCCCCAAGTAATGGATTTACTTGGGGCTTTTCTATTTCGGCGTTGAGAATATAGGAGATCCATGTCCCACTCCATTTTCAGTTCGTAGATGCAGCTGCACATGGGTAGACCGCGCTCGACAGCGAATCATCAACTTGCAACACCCTGCTGTGAAAACGTTGGGACACTGCGGAAACAAAACACCCATGTATATCGACAGCGCCGCCCCCATGCTGCTAATTAGCTGCGATACGCGCGGCGTGTACACGCTGACGCTGAATCGGCCACTTGCCTTCAACGCCTTGTCTGGCGAGATGCTCGATGCCCTGCAGGCGGCACTTACAGCTATTGCTGCGGATGGTGCGGCGCGTGTGGTGGTGCTTGCCGCCGCCGGCAAGGCCTTCTGCGCCGGGCATGACCTCAAGCAGATGCGCAGCACACCTTCGCTGGACTACTACCAGGCCTTGTTCGCGCAATGCAGCGACATGATGCTGGCGCTGCAGAATCTGCCGGTTCCGGTGATTGCCCGCGTCCAGGGCATGGCGACGGCGGCGGGTTGCCAACTGGTTGCGATGTGCGACCTGGCGGTGGCGGCGGACACGGCGCGGTTTGCCGTCAGTGGTGTCACGCTGGGCTTGTTCTGCGCGACACCGAGCGTGGCGCTGTCGCGCAACGTGGGGCGCAAGAATGCGTTCGAGATGCTGGTGACGGGGGAGTTCATCAGTGCCGACGAAGCGCGCGGGCGAGGCCTGCTGAACCGGGTGACGGCGCCGCATGCACTCGACGCCGAAATTGAGCGGCTGGTGCAGAGCATCCTGGCCAAGCCACGTGTGGCGGTGGCCATGGGAAAGGCCCTGTTCTATCGCCAGCTCGAAAATGGCATCGCCGCGGCCTACGCCGACGCGTCGCAGACAATGGCCTGCAACATGATGGACGCCGCCGCGCTGGAGGGTGTGCAGGCCTTCATCGACAAGCGTGCGCCGGATTGGCAATGATGGCAGCGGCGCGCCCCGGCAACCCGATCCATTTGCATAGGTGACAACATGAAACTGAAGCAACTCGAAGTGTTTATCGTTGGCAACCCGCCACCCGGCTGGGGTGGACGTTATTTCATCTTCGTCAAGCTGACCACCGATACCGGCGTCGTCGGTTATGGCGAGGTTTATGCCGCCGCAGTGGGACCGAAGGCGATGGAGGTGGTGATCCACGACGTGTTCGAGCGCCACATGGCGGAGGAGAACCCGGAGAACATCGAGATGATGTTCCGCCGCTGTTACTCCAGCGGCTTTACGCAACGGCCCGACCCAACCGTGATTGGGGCCTTTTCGGGCATGGAGATGGCTTGCTGGGACATCCTGGGCAAGGCCCACGACCGCCCGGTGTACGCATTGCTCGGTGGCCTGATGAACGAACGCATCCGCGCCTACACCTACATCTATCCGCTGCCACACCACGATATCAACACGTTCTGGACCAGCCCGGAGATGACCGCCGAGAGCGCCAGGGAGTTGGTGCGGCAGGGTTTTACGGCGCTCAAGTTCGACCCTGCCGGGCCGTATACGCTGCGCGGGGGCCACATG
>JAJAZK010000557.1 GCA_026785765.1 Rhodoferax sp.
AACGTTGTTACCTGTTCGATGGCCAAACGCAGAACCGGATGCGTTTGCGCTGATAGTGATGACCGGCAGCACCTAATTCCTTTTTTTTCAGGAGAACCGACATGACCGTGAAATTCAACTTCCCGCGGCGCAGCCTGTTGGCATGCGCGGCTGTCGCAGCCCTGCTGCCCGGGCTGGCCGCTGCGAAATGCGCCGACATTCCTGGCAAGGGAGAAATCAACATTGTGGGCAGCTCCATGCCCTCGGTGCAGCATTTGGCCAAAGAGATGGAATCGTGCAGCAAGGGCGCGCTCAAGGTGACCATCAAGATCACCCCTGAGGCGCGGGTCGAGACCGAACGGGCGTTTGGTTCGGACGGTAAATCGGCGTTCGATGCCGCAGTCATTTCTGGCGGGGTGTACTCCAACCTGGCATCCAAGGGACAGTTGCAATCCTTGACGGACCTGGTCGCCAAGTACAAGGTCAAGTACAAGATCGAAGACAACATGCTGGTCAAGTCCGGCAACGATGTGCTGGCAATTGCATACCAGCAGAACGCGCAGAACCTGTACTACCGCAAAGACCTGTTCGACAGACACGGCATCAAGGTCCCCACCACCTATGCCGAAATGTTGCAGGCTGCAGCCGTGATCAAGGCCAAGGAACCGAGCATCGAATTCCCGATTGCGCAAACCTTTTCCAAAGGTTTCGACATATCGACCGAGTTCGTCAACATCTATGTTGGGTTGGGTGGAAAGTTGTTCAAGCCCGGGACCGCGCAGCCTGCCTTCAACGATGAAATTGGTGTGAGAACTATTGAGTTGATGAAGTCCATGGTCCCCTTCATGACGCCCAATTACCTGGCATCGAATTCCGACGACGTGATGAACCAGTTCATGCAGGGGAAAGCCGCGATGGGCGTCCTGTGGGCCAGCCGCGCCGCACGCATGGACGATCCGGCAGCCTCCAAGATCGTGGGCAAGATGGAGTTTGCGGCGGCCCCAGCGGCAATGGTGGGCGGAAAAAGTGCCACTCATCTGTGGTGGGACGGTGTGGCCATGCCCAAGAACCTGACGAATGACCGCGACCTGGTGTTCCAGGTTCTGATGGACGCGCTGGACGAAGAAACAACCAAGGCCGGCAATGACTCCACGATCTGGATTCGCTCGATCTACAAACCCACGCGTTTTGGTACTGGCGTCATACTTTCGATGAAAGCCGGTGCGCCAATTTGGCCCACCGAACCCTACGTTGGCCTGGCAACGGGTGAGCTTGGCAAGCTGGTCCCCGAAGCCATGGGCGGCACGATGACGCCCAAGCAGGCGCTAGACGCTGCGGCCATTGCCTATACCAGGGCAGCGACGGAAAAGGGTTTTATCAAGTAGTCCCGGCATCGTGGGTTTCTCGCCATGAAAACCAAATCCTTCCTGCAGTTTGTCGGCCCGTCGGTTGCAATGATGCTGTTGCTGCTGGCCGCGCCGCTGCTGCTGACTTTCTACTTGTCAGTGCGCAATTGCGCCATGGAAATGGAGATGGTGAAAATTGAGGAATCCACCCCTTTTGGCAAAAAGGAAACCTTGACGCAGCGAGCCAAACTGGATGCTGCGGGCAAGGCGATCCAGAGTTGCAGTTTTGTCGGGCTGGACTATTACCGCAAGGTACTCGGGCTCGATGCCGCAGCAGCCCAGCCTGGTGGACCACCGGATGCAGCGGGGACGATAGCCAAGGGGGACAAGGCCGACAACGAGTTTCTCGGCGCCCTGCGCTTCACCATGATCTACACCTTTGTCACACTGCCATTTGTGCTGGGTATAGGTTTTCTCCTGGCTCTGGGCGTCAACGGTGTCTCGCAGAATTTGAAGGGTGCTTTCATTTCAGCTTCGTTGTTGCCCTTCATCATTACGCCGGTGGTGGCTGCGCTGTCGATCAAATGGCTGTTTCGTGACGACGGTCTGGTGCCCTACCTGTTGTCGCAGGTAGGTGTACAGGTGTTCTGGATGGCGCAGGCCTGGTCGGCGCGCTTGCTCATCATCCTTTACGGCATCTGGCATGTGGTGCCGTTTGCATTCATTGTGTTGTATGCGGGATTGCAGTCGGTACCGCAAGACGCCTTGGAGGCCGCAACGATTGACGGCGCGTCGCGCTGGCAGAAGCTGCGCTATGTGACGTTGCCGCATTTGATGCCGCTGATCGTTTTCATTACGCTGATTCACCTCATGGACGCCTACCGCGTGTTCGAGCCCGTAATGGTGCTCACCCAGGGCGCGTTCACCACCAGCGTGCAGTACCTCACCTACCACATACTGCTGCAGGAGAGTAACCCCTACAAAGCCAGCGCCGCCGCGGTATTGACCCTGATAGGCATTGTGGTGTTGTTGATCCCGCTGTTGGTCAAGACCTACCGTGAACAAAAAAGAGGTGTCTGAATGGGCAAGCGACCACTCTCCCTGTCGATCCTGCTCTACGGTGGCCTCGTGTTTTGGCTCGTCATCGCTTCGCTGCCGGTGGTGTGGACGGCCATCATTTCGTTTCGGCAGTATCTCGACGCGTTCTCCTCGCCCGTCAAATGGGTGGCACCTTTCACCATGGAGAACTACACCCGGTTGTGGATCGAAAAGGAGTTCTATCGCAACTTCCTGAACACGGCGCTGGTGACCGTATTCACAGTCACCATCTCGCTCACGGTGGGTTGCCTGGCCGCTTATGCCCTGTCGCGGTACCGCGGTTCGCTGGGCTTCTGGCTGCTGATGGTGGCGCTGATGTTCCGCGCCATTCCGCATTCGAGCCTGTTGCCGTCGTTCTTCACCCTGTTCGACGCGATGGGTATACGCAACACTTACTTCACGCTGATCTTCGTGTTGGTGGCCATCAACCAGCCGTTCACGATCTGGATGCTGCGTTCGTTTTTTATCAACATCCCCAACGAGCTGGATGAAGCGGCGCTGGTCGATGGGTGTACACGCTTCCAGGCGTTCCGGCGCGTCATCATTCCGGTGATGTGGCCGGGCGTGATCACTACCGGCTTGTTCAGTTTTCTCCTGGCCTACAACGATTTTCTGCTCAGCTCGGCCCTTACCAGTGGCGACAAGATGACGATGACTGCAGCAATCGCCAATTCTATTTCCGCCGAGAGCGAGACGCTGCTGATGCAGGGAGTGGCGGGCGCGGTCAGTATCACCATTCCGCTGATCATCCTGGTGGTGATTTTCCAGAAGCAGATTGTGGGCGGCCTCACGCAGGGAGCGGTCAAGGGTTGACCCGGACAGCGACATGTCCATGCAAGTCGATCAGGGTGCCTATACGTCAGTGCCCGCCTTCATCTACGGCATCACCCGTGAAATCTGGGAAGACCGTGGCGTTGGCGCGAAGCTGGACCGTTATTACGCGGCCGACATTCTTCTACGCGCACCGACCGGGCTCACGGGCAGCAGTGCTGGCGTGGTCGCCCAGACCCTGCAGACTTTGCACCAGTTCCCGGATCGGCAACTTGTGGGCGAAGACGTGATCTGGCGGGACGACGCAGACGGCAGTTTTCTCTCCTCACACCGGCTGATCTCTGTCATGCGCCATACCGGTGACGGTATGTACGGGCCGGCCAGCGGACGCACGGTGCGCAGCCGCATCATTGCAGACTGCTGGGTGAAGGACGGGCAGGTCAAGGAAGAGTGGCTGGTGCGTGACCAGGCCGCGTTCGCGCAATGTATGGGTCTGGTGCCTTCCGCCATGGCGCGCGGCATCGTTCGGGCCGAGGTCGCGCAAGGCGTGCCAGTGAGTTTCTTCCTTCCCGAACACGACCGGACGGGGCAATGTCTGCCGCAAGTGCAGGACGATGCTGCGGTGGCGGCCTACCTTCAGGGCCTGCGGCGCATCTGGCAGGACAAGGACACGTCGGCCATCCGTGACCTGTATTTCCACGGTGCCGCGTTGCATGCGCCGGGTGGCCAGTCACGCCACGGCCATGCCGATATCGATCAATTCGTCGTTGGTTACCTCGCATCTTTTCCGGACGCCAAGCTTTCGATCGACAACGCCTTCGTCAATCGTGAACCACATCGGTCACCACGGCTGTCCGTGCGCTGGTCACTGCGAGGTGAACACACGGGGTTTGGCCATTTCGGCGCGCCCACGGGCGCATCCGTTTACATCATGGCGATGGCCCATGTGCATCTGGTGGACGGTCGCGTGGATACGGAATGGTTGATGACCGACGAGGTTTCGGTCTGGAAGCAGATCCATGCCCATGTGGAAAGCCGGGCTGGTGCCTGAAGCGGCTTTCATCCACTGCCACCCCCAATCCTTTATCTCCCATGTCCGTGTCCGATACCAACGCCCCGGGGCGCGCCCTGATCGCGCCGTTGCGCCGTGCGATGGCCGACTTCGAGCCTGATTCCGTGCGCAAGGCGCTCGACTTGCTGTTTCATCCACAGGCCGTCGTGCACCTTGCAACCCCGTTCGAGGACCTGCCCGGTGCAGATGGATTCTTCGGCAGCGCGTTGCAGCCGTTGCATGAGGCCTTGCCCGACCTCGAGCGGCGCGACACGATCGTGATGACCGGACCGGCGGCGGTTGATGGATCGCATTGGGTCGGCTGTTGCGGCTATTACACCGGCACCTTTGTGCGACCGTGGCTGGAGATCCCCCCCACGGGCCACCAGGTGGCCATGCGCTTCCACGAGTTTTTCCGCATCGAGGACGGCCGGGTCGTCGAGCTGCAGGCGTTATGGGATATCCCCGAGCTGATGCTGCAGGCCGGCGCCTGGCCGATGGCACCTTCGCTGGGCTGCGAATGGCAGGTGCCAGGGCCGGCAACGCAGGATGGAATCTTCGACCGTCCTCGCGACGAAGCCCGCTCGCGCGCCAGCCTGCAGCTGGTCACTGATATGTTGCTGGGACTGGGCAAGTTCGCCAGCGGGGGTGCAGCGGCGATGCGCCTGGGCGACTACTGGCATCCGCGCTGCAACTGGTACGGGCCGTCAGGCATCGGCACCGGCCGCGGCATTGCAGGCTTTCGCAATTGGCATCAAATCCCTTTCCTGAACGCCATGCCGGATCGCAAAGGTTCTACCGCAACCGGACAGGGCTACCGTTTCGCCGATGGCGATTACGTGGCCTTCACTGCCTGGCCTGGCATGGAGATGACGATAACCGGCGACGGTTTCCTCGGCATCGCGCCCGCCGGCCAGAAGGTCACCATGCGCAGCCTCGACTTCTGGCGCTGCGAGAACGGACTGATCCGCGAGAACTGGGTGCTGGTGGACCTGCTGCACGTCTACCGGCAGATCGGCGTGGACGTGTTTGCACGCCTGCGCGAGTTCAACAAGGCCAGGCATCGGCCCGATTGACATGAATTTGCGAATGCTTGCGCGACTATCAGCCGATCCAGTTTTCGTGCCCGAGCGCTTTGACGCGTTTGAAGTCTTTCGTATTGTTGGTGACCACTGTTGCCCCAAGGCTTCGCGCGTGCGCAGCGATCATCAGGTCGTTAGCTCCAATAAGTTGCCCCTTCTGCTTCAGGTCCGCGCGAATATCCGCATAGTGCTCAGCCGCGTCGCGCGACCATTCCACTACCTTCAGATGGGCTACAAGTGCATCCACAGCAACCCGGTTCTCCTTCTTTCTACTCGACACCTTGACACCATACAGGAGCTCCGCCAACGTGACCACTGAAATGACCTGTTGTTCCAGCGGAACCGACTGGATGCGATCAAGAAGCGCTGGTGACGAGCGGCGCAGAAGGAGCGCACAGGTGTCCGTGTCGAGCATGTACAGGCCGCTCACTGGAGTACCTTCGCGCTGCGGTGCGAGCGCCTTGGGAGTGGCCCGGCGGCGCTCATGCTCAGCCACGCTCCTGTACCGGAAGATCGTCGACCCCTGCCATGAAATCATCACTGACGCGTGATTTGGATGCCAGGAAGCTGCTCCAGTCCCGGGGCCGCGGGGACAACACGATGTCTTCGCCCACCTTGCGAATGAACACCTCTTTCATCTCTGGCGGAAAGCGGTATTCCAGCGGAATAGTCACCACTTGTGCCCGATTGTTTTTGCCGACACGGGCAGTGCGTTCGTCCATCACGGTTCTCCAATTGCCATGTATCAAAGTATATGGCGCGAACCGCGCAAGTCAATCGGGCCGGTCATGTGCCCATTCCATTTATTCTGAGTGAAGACCACCATGTACACAGAACACGAACTCAACGAACGCTACATCCCTTTCAGCAGCCTGCGCTACAGCACCGAGGCCTTCATCGACTACTGCATTCCCGAGTGCGCGCCGAAGAAGAACTACGCGCTGATTGGTCCCGGCGTTTCGCAAAACCCGAACCAGCCGGTCAGCCTGCGCGAGAAACACGGTTTCCAGGTGGGTGGTGTGGCGATGCCGCCGGGCAAGACCAATCCGCCGCACATGCACTTCACCGCCGAGGTGTTCATCTGCACCAAGAGCCAATGGGATGTGCATTGGGGCTTCAACCCGGATCCGCTGAAGGCGCGCATCGGCCCGGGTGACATCGCCAGCATCCCGACCTGGATCTACCGCGGCTTCCAGAACGTCGGCGACGTCGAGGGGTTCATGTTCACCGCGCTCGGGCAGGACGATACCGGAGGCATGCTTTGGGGCGCGCAGACCCTGGAGGCGGCACGCGCGCAGGGCGTACATCTGACCGAGGACTACCACATCATTGACGAGCAGTCCGGCCAGGAATGGATTGAGGCGACCATGCACCGCCTGCAGCCGATGACCCCGCAGGAGGTGTCGCAACTGCGCAGCTGGACACCCGAGCAGATGGGCCGTCGCGTGGTGCGCCATGCGGATCTGCATTGGTCGGCGCGCGCGCTGCTGGATTCGGCCGAGGCAGGTTGCGGTGGCCAGATGGCACCGGTGATCGGGTTTGGCATGAGCGAAGACCGTGACCACCTCGCGCCCATTCAGAACGCGCACGGTTTCTCGATCGAGTGGCTGAAGATTCCGCCTGGCGGAGCCGTGTCGCGGCATCGGTTGGCGTGCCAGCAGGTGGTCTCGGTCTACCAGGGGTCGGTCGATTTGAGGTTGGACGACGATGTTTGCTTCGCGCTGCATGGCACGACGGACGGATGGGACAGTTATGCTGTGCCCGCCGACACCTGGCGCAGCCTGCGCAACACCGGTACCACCGACGCAGTGTTGCTGCTGATGACGCCGGGCGACGCCCGCAAACGCATCGCATGGTCAGCCGAAGTGGTGCAAGCCGCTGCCACAGCCGGTTTCGCCATCGACGCCAACGGCTATGTCGCCTTGAAGCGATTCACCGACCGCTCGCAACGCTGAAGGAAGCATCATGAACAGTCCCCAACGCATCCTCACCACCCACGTCGGCAGCCTGCCGCGGCCCGAGCGTGTTGTCACCCAGTTGTTCGCGCAGGACAGTGGGTTGAACTACGTGCAAGCCGAGTTCGATTCCACCATGGCGTTCGAGGTGGCCGACGTGGTACGCAAGCAGGCCGCGTCGAGCGTCGATGTGGTCAGCGACGGCGAGATGAGCAAGATCTCCTACGCCACCTACATCCGGCATCGGCTCACCGGGTTCGAGCTTGGCGAAATGCCGCGCGCAGTGCCGCGCGATCTGGATGACTTCCCCGATTTCAAGGAACGCCTGGCCAAGCTCGGCGCAACGCCCAAATACCAGCGTCCGATCTGCACCGGGCCGATTGCGGTGAAAGACCTCGGCGCCTTGCACAAGGACATCGCGAACCTGCAGGCGGCTTGCGCTGCAGCGCCCAACGCAGACGGCACGCCGCGGCGCGCCTTCATGAACAGCGCCTCCCCCGGTGTGATCGCGGTGTTCCAGCCCAACAGGTACTACGCCACGACCGAGTTGTACCTGCAGGCCTTGGCGGATGCGATGACGACCGAATACGAAGCCATCGTCGCCGCCGGTCTTGACCTGCAAATCGACGCACCCGACCTCGCCATGGGTCGTCACATCAAGTTCCGGGATGTGGACGAGCAGGAGTTCCTGCGCAATGCCAACCTGCAGGTGGAGGCGCTCAACCACGCGTTGCGCAATGTGCCGGCCGAACGTGTGCGCATGCATGTGTGCTGGGGTAATTACGAAGGCCCGCACCACCACGACATTGGCCTGGAAAAGATTCTCGACGTGGTGCTCAAGGCGAAACCGTCAACGGTACTGTTTGAAGGTGCCAACCCGCGCCATGCCCATGAGTGGGAAGTCTGGGCCGACGCCGCGAAGGCCGGGCGCATCCCGGACCACAAGATCCTGGCGCCGGGTGTGCTCGACAGCGTCAACAATTTCATCGAGCACCCGCGCCTGGTCGCACAGCGGCTGTTGACCTATGCCAACATCGTAGGGCGCGAGCGGGTGATGGCTGCCACCGACTGCGGCTTTGGCACCTTCGCCGGGTTTGGTGCCATCCATCCGCCAATCTGTTTCGCCAAACTCGCCAGCATGGCCGAAGGCGCACAGATCGCCAGCGACCAATTGTGGAAACGCAAGTGAACGCGCCGACGCCCCCGCTGGACACCCGGCTGCACCAGATGCTGCGCAGTGGCCAGCGCCTGCGCGG
>JAJAZK010000558.1 GCA_026785765.1 Rhodoferax sp.
CGACGACTCCTCCTTTATGCCGCTGCGCAGAGCGCCCCACCGGCCTGATCCTGCAAGCTTGGCGGGCGTGCGGCGCGCCAAAAAGGCTCCCTGCCAGGGAGACCGGGCGCGCGGCGTAGCGAAGTAAAGGCGCAGCCGCGGACGCAGCCCGATCCGCGGGACATGGGCGCCGCCGGGCCGCTCCCAAGGCGCTCGCCGCCGCAGCCGCCAGGCAAAGGTACTCCAGCAAGCGGAGGCGCCCGCCCAGCCTCATTGGCTGGCCAATGCCGTCCCCCCATTACTTTTCTTTCGAACGCGAATCGGTATCCGCCACCGCGCAACGTGCTGCCCGCGCCGGGTGGTGGAATTTGCGAGATCAATTGACGCCCGCCAGATCGAACACCAGTACCTCGGCCGTTTTGGGGTCGGTCAGTGTCAGCAGCGGTTCCCCCTGCATCAGCAGCGCGTCACCGGCCGTCAGCAGCTGCCCATTGGCGGTCAACTGCCCGCGCACCAGGTGTACGTAAGCCCTGCGCGCCGGATCGAGCGTCAAGGACGCAAATTCACCAACATCGAGCAAGCCGGCATAGATGGCTGCATCGGCATGGATCGTAATCGACCCAAAGGCTGCATCGCGCGAGGCGACCAGTTGCAGCCGACCGCGCTTGCCCGCGTCCGGAAACGTCTTTTGCTCATAACCCGGCGCGACGCCGAGCCGGTCGGGTTCTATCCAGATCTGCAAAAAGTGTGTGTGCTCGTTGGGAGCGTTGTTGAACTCGCTGTGGCGCACACCGGTGCCCGCGCTCATGCGTTGAACATCTCCTGGCGGAATCCCCTTGACGTTGCCCAGGCTGTCCTTGTGGGCCAGTTCGCCGCTCAACACATAACTGACGATCTCCATGTCGCGGTGGCCATGGGTGCCAAATCCCGTTCCCGGCGCGATGCGGTCCTCGTTGATCACACGCAAATTGCCCCAACCCATATGCTTCGGGTCATGGTAGTCGGCGAAAGAAAAACTGTGCTGCGACTTGAGCCAGCCATGGTCCGCGTGACCACGGTCTGCCGAGTGGCGAACCGTCAACATAGGTACTCCCTGGTTCCTTGAATATTGCTACCGACTGTACGGTGTAACGGGTCCGGACAGAACACACGGGTTTGATGCCATCATTCATTTCGGCCGCGACCAACGGGGCGTGTAAAGTGCAAAACACAACACCAACTGGAGACATGTGATGCGCGAGCCCAAAACCATTGCCGTTGTCGGGGCGGGAATCGCCGGCGTGACCTGTGCCCGGACACTGGCCCAGGCCGGCCATCGCGTTACGCTGTTCGACAAGAGCCACGCTGCCGGTGGGCGTATGGCAAGCCGCGACAGCCCGTTCGGGGGGTTTGACCATGGCGCGCAGTACTTCACCGTGCGCGATCCGCGTTTTACCCTGGCGCTGCAAACCACCCCGGGCTTGTGCAAGCCCTGGAGCGCCAACACGGTGCGCGTGCTGGACGCGCAGGGTCGGGTGGCGGCGGCTGGACTGCCAGCGCGCGAGCCGCACTGGGTCCCGGTGCCGGGAATGAATGCCCTGGTGCGCGCCTGGGCGCAGCCTTTGCAGATGGGTGGCGCGATGCACCTCTCGACCCGTGTCACACGGATCGAAGCGCACGGAGCGGACGGTCGGAAATGGAGATTGCATGCAGCGCAAGAGCAACCTGGTTCCGAACACAGGCATATCGAGGTTGGCGGTTTCGACCGTGTGTTGCTGGCGCTGCCGTCGCCACAGACTTTTGAATTGCTGCAGAACTCCGAACTGGCCGCGCGCTGGGTGCAGGCAATTGGTCAGGTTGAAGTCGCGCCGTGCTGGACCCTGATGCTGGCGTACCCGCATGCGATGCAGCCTGGGTTGGGCACCTTGGGCCCGCAGTGGAACGCGGCGCGCAGCACCCATCACCGCATCGCGTGGCTGGCGCGCGAGTCGTCCAAACCTGGACGGGACCCGGTTGAGCGCTGGCCCGTGCAGGCCAGCGCAGCCTGGTCGCTTGAACATTTCGCGGACGATGCACTGCGTGTACAGGACAAGCTGCTGAAGGCGTTCTCCGAGGTGACCGGAATCCGGGTCGAGCCCGTTCACACCCAGGTCCATCGCTGGGCCTACGCACAAACCATGAAGCCGCTGGGGCAAAGCCATTTGTGGGACCCACGCGTCGGTATCGGTGTCTGTGGTGACTGGTGCATCGGGCATCGGGTGGAAGACGCATTCGTATCCGGGCTGGAACTGGCGCTGGCAGTGGCGTGAGGCATGGTTGCCGGGCCGGTGCGCTACATCGGAAGGTTCGCGCCATCCCCCACCGGTCCGCTGCACGCCGGTTCACTGGTGGCAGCCCTGGCCAGCTGGCTTGACGCACGGGCGCACGGACCAGGCGCCCGCTGGCTGGTACGCATAGAAGACCTGGACCGGGAGCGCTGCGTGCCTGGCGCGACCGATCAGATCATGCGCCAACTCCATGCCCTGGATCTACTCCCGGACGAAGCGCCGCTGGTCCAGTCCAAACGTCTGGAACACTATGACAACGCCATCGCCGGGCTGAAAGCGGCCGGCATGCTGTACCGTTGCGGCTGTTCGCGCAAGGACGTGCTGGCGGCTCGGGCACGCCTGGGCCTGGAGCGTACCCGGCATGGCGAATTGGTCTACCCCGGGACGTGCCGCGATCAGCTCCACGCAAGCGCGGGTGTGTCCCTGCGCCTGCGCTGCGACCTCACCCCTGGCTACAGTGAAGGCTGGACCACGCGCTGGACGGATCGCCGCCTCGGGCCGCAGGCACAGGACGTGGCGCGCGAAGTTGGTGACTTTGTATTGCTGCGTGCCGACGGCGTTCCCAGCTACCAGTTGGCGGTGGTCGTCGACGACGCCGCGCAGGAGGTCACCGACGTGGTGCGGGGTGAAGACCTGGCAGACAACAC
>JAJAZK010000559.1 GCA_026785765.1 Rhodoferax sp.
GTGCAGGGTCCTGGCGTCCAGACCGCCATACACATCGCCGTCGAACGCCAGCACCGCCGGGCGCGACACGCCGGCGTCGGTATCACGCCGCCATGCCTTGTAGCGCGCTACGTTGAGCCGGGCCAACGCTTCGCTGAGGTCCATCAGCGCGGCGATGTCCGCCGCCTTCTTCTTGCGCAACAGGCCGATCAGCTTGGCCGATTCCTTGGGGAAGAGTGGCTCCGAGGCCGCCGCCGCAGCCAGAGGGGATTCGAAGTCGAGCGTCTTGGCTGGTGACAGCAGAAACAGCATGGAGCCTGAATCTATTTCAGGTCGCCGGCCAGGGAGGCCATGGTTTCCAGGGGAATCGTCAAATGGGCCGGATAGTGGGTGTGGTCGCAGCCCAGCTTCACCGCGGCACCAGCCTTGATCGATGCACACATGCCCGGCGTGAACTCGAAACGCACAAAATGAACGGCCGAGGTTTTTTCGTCGTTCTCGCGGTCCAGGTCTTCGTCGGCAATGGCGTAGACGCGGCTGTGGCCCTCGACTTCGACAAACATGCGGTCTTCCACACCAATCAGGCGCGCCAGCTCGCGTTTGCGCTCGTTCACGTCCGGGTACTCGATCAGCATCGTGGCCTTCCAGTTGCCGCCGTCGGGCATCAACGGCGCATAGGCCTCGATCTCCTGCACGATGCCCTCTTCCTCGAAGATCTTCTCGATGCGCAGCATCTCCTGGATCTGGTAACGGATGGTGGTCTCGCTCTCGAACTGCAGGTTGATGTGTTCGCCCAGCAACACCGAGCGCAGTTTGCGGTGGACCATGACGTCCGCCTTGTGCGCTTTGCGGAACTTGCTGTAGGCCTCCAGGCCCATCAGGTTGTCAGGGGTGATATTGCCGGTGAGTTGCATGTGCATGGTGTTCTTTCAAGGGTCTGTGATTCACTACTTCAGGCCATAGGCCTCACGAATCAAGGTCAGGGGGTGTTTTTGTGGCACCGCGCCGAGTTGGTTAACGTCGAAGCCCTGGGCGATATGGTGGCCGCCAAGCGGGCAATCGGAGCTGATCACGTCGGGTGCGCCGCCGTCTTTGTGTGCAGCCATGGCCTTGAACAGGGGTTTGCCGATTTTCATGGCCTGCTGGTGCGAGGCCTTCTTGACGCCAAACGTTCCGGCATGCCCCGAACAGCGCTCGTGGGTTTGCACACTGGTGCCGGGCACCATCTTGAGCATCTCTTCGGTTTTCTTGCCGATGTTCTGCACCCGGCCGTGGCAGGGTATCTGGTAACTGATCTTGCCCAACGCATGCGGGAACTCGGTCTTGAGCAGGCCGTCGCGTTTGCGCGCCATGAAGTACTCAAACGGGTCCCACATGCCCTCCTGCACCAGCGCCACCTCGGCCTCGCCCGGGTACATCAGGGGAATCTCCTGCTTGAACATCAGGGTGCAACTGGGCACGGCGCTCAGGATCGCAAAACCGTCGCGCACGTATTTCGCCAGCACCGGGACGTTGGCCTCCTTGCTGGCATTCACCGAATCCAGATCACCCAGCTCCAGCTTGGGCATACCGCAGCATTTTTCCTTCTCCACCAGCACATAGGGAATGGCGTTGTGGTCCAGCAGCTTGAGCAGGTCCAAACCGATTCCGGGTTCGTTGTAGTTGACGTAACAGGTCGAATAAATAACCACCTTGCCGGGTGTCTTGGCACCGTCGCGCACCGGATGTGGTTGGCTCTTGGGGGCGGCGGAGCGGAACTTGCGCGTTGCCAGCTCCGGCAGCCAGGCGTCCTTGTCCACACCCAGGGTTTTTTCCATCAGGCCGCGCGCCAGCGTCGTCTTGTTGAGTGCATTGACCGTCTGCACCACGATCGGGATACCTGCAAGTTGTCCATGCACGTCGGTGGAGGCGAGTAACTGCTCGCCGATGCCAACTCCGCCCTTCTTGAACTTGATCGCCTTCGCGCGCAGCATGGTGTGCGGGAAGTCGACGTTCCACTCGTGCGGCGGCACGTAGGGGCATTTGGTCATGTAACAAAGGTCACACAGATAACACTGGTCGACCACTTTCCAATAGTCCTTCTTGTCGACACCGTCGACCTCCATGGTCTTGCTCTCGTCAACCAGGTCAAACAGTGTGGGAAACGAGCCGCACAGGCTCACGCAGCGTCGGCAACCATGGCAAATGTCGAAGATACGCTCCATTTCATGCAGGACACCCTCTTCGTTGTAGTAGTCCGCGCCCTTCCAGTCGATTGGATGGCGGGTGGGAGCTTCGAGGTTGCCTTCGCGGGTCATGACTCTTTCTTGGGGTGGTAGTGGGCTGATGCAAGTGGTCACCGGACCACTTGCATCAACCAGCCACGGACTGGCCGTGGCTGCATGGATAACGGTTAGTCCACCAGTTCCGTCAATGCCCTGGCATAACGGTTGGCGTGGCTGCGCTCGGCCTTGGCCAGCGTCTCGAACCAATCGGCGATTTCGTCATGGCCTTCGGCGCGCGCCGTCTTGGCCATGCCGGGGTACATGTCGGTGTACTCGTGGGTTTCACCTGCGACGGCTGCTTTCAGGTTGTCACGGGTTGGGCCGATAGGCAGACCGGTGGCGGGGTCGCCGCATTGCTCCAGCCACTCGAGGTGGCCGTGGGCATGGCCGGTTTCGCCTTCTGCGGTGGAGCGGAACAGGGCTGCAA
>JAJAZK010000560.1 GCA_026785765.1 Rhodoferax sp.
CCGATCGCCTACCATGGCCGCGCCTCCAGTGTGGTGGTGAGCGGGACTGCGTTCAAACGTCCGATGGGGCAAGCCCTGCCGCCCGGCGCCAAAGTGCCGGTGGTCGGCCCCTGTGCCCGGCTGGATTACGAACTGGAGCTGGGCGTCTTCATCGGCACCGGAAACCAGCAGGGCGAGCCCATTCCCTTGGCACGTGCCGAGGAACACATCTTCGGCATGTGCCTGCTCAACGACTGGTCGGCGCGCGACATCCAGTTCTGGGAGATGGCCCCCTTGGGACCTTTCCTTGGCAAAAATTTCTGCACCAGCATCTCGCCGTGGATCGTGAGCATGGAGGCACTGGCACCGTTTCGCCTGCCGTTTACGCGTCCCGCCGAAGAACCCCAGCCGCTTGCGTATCTGGACGACGCGGCGAACCGCGCCCAAGGCGTGCTCGACATTCAGCTCGACGTGGTGATCGAATCCGCGCGACGGCGCGCCCACGGCCAGCCTGGAACGCGCGTGTCGCACACCAGCTTTCGCCACCAGTACTGGACCGTGGCGCAGATGGTGACGCAGCACACCGTGGGCGGTTGCAACCTGCAAAGCGGCGATCTGCTCGGCACGGGCACCATCTCCGGCCCTACGCCAGCCGAAGCGGGCGCCATCATTGAGCAGACCCGGGGCGGCAAGGAACCCCTCACACTCGATGGCGGTGAGCAGCGCGCCTTCCTGCACGATGGGGATGCCGTGATCCTGCGCGGCTGGTGCGAGAAACCGGGCGCAGCGCGGATCGGGTTCGGAGAGTGTCTTGGAGTGGTGTTGCCGGCTTGAGGCGGCAGATGGAAATCGACGCCACGCTTCGGCAACCGACCCAGGCGATCACGTCACAGGCGCCATGAAGTCCGGGCATGGCGTTTTTATCGAACACCAATACGGGCGGCTATCCTGCCCATGACCCGTGCCAATCGCCTTTACTCCCACGTGCGTGGCCGTGTGGTTGCAGAGCTTGAGGCGCCAGTAGAGCCACGGCTTTGCTCCCACGCGCGTGGCGTTGTAGCCCGCTTTGGCTGGCGCAACGACAATTGACCCATACTTGAAATATGGGTGCGCATATGAAGACCACGATTGACGTATCCGACGCGCTTTTTGACTCTGCAAAGGAGCTCGCACGCCAACGCCAGATCACGATGCGCGCCCTGGTAGAAAAAGGCCTGCGCCGCGTGCTCGCCGACGCGCGGCCGGCTGCAAAGCCCGCATTCAAACTCATCGACGCGAGCGTGCGTGGCAAGCAGACGCTGGTTGCAGACCCGCGGCGCTGGCGGGAAATGGAGGAGGAACATGTTGCCGCGCGCGTGGCGCAAGCGCTGCCATGATTGCTGTCGATACCAATACCCTGGTCTATGCGCATCGCGCGGAGTCCGCGTTCTTCGTGCAGGCGTTCGAGTGCATGAAAACCCTCGCCGAGGGCAACCAGCCGTGGGGGATTCCGGTCAGTTGTCTGCACGAATTCCTGTCCGTCGTAACCAACCGCAAGGTCTTCCGCCCGCCGAGCACACCAGAACAGGCTATCGCACAAATCGATGCTTGGCGGGCGTCGCCAAAAGCCGACGTGTTGCACAGCGGCAGCCAGCACTGGCGGACCCTTTCCGAACTCACGCGCAAGGCCAAGCTGCAGGGTGGGCAATTTCACGATGCGCGAATTGCTGCGACCTGCATTGAAAACGGGGTATCCGAATTGTGGACCGCGGACCGCGACTTCGGCGCTTCAAGGCCTTGAGGACCTTCAATTCGTTGTAGTGGCACAAAAAGTCCACCGGAGGGTTTGAATCCAGGCTTGGCATAGCGTGTAGGAAACCGCTCACAACCGAACCCGCCCAAGGCCCGTAGCGCACCGGAACGGCGCGACTTAGCATGTTGTTGCCATCAGGCAAACGTTTTCAAGACGTTCAACTACCACAAAGGGACTCGAAATGAACAAGGATCAGGTCAAGGGCGCCATGAAGGACGCCGCCGGCAAAGTGCAACAGAAAACTGGCGAAATCGTCGGTAGCCAGAAGCAGCAGACCAAGGGTTTGGTCAAGCAGATGGAAGGTACGACCCAAAAAGCCGTAGGTGACGTGAAAGAAGCGGTCAAGGACGCCACGAACCGCAGACACTGAAACAGGCCCTGCAGCCATACAAAACGCGGCTTTGCCGCGTTTTGCCTTTTCATGAAACTCTTTCACTGTAGCCACTGCGATCAGCGCGTCTTTTTCGAAAATACGCGTTGCGAGAGTTGTGGCTCCAACCTCGGATTCGTCCCTCCGGAAAGGGAAATGGTGGCCTTCTCGGCCGACCAATTCTGGAATCGCCTGGGCGTGAGCGGCGCGGCCCAGCGCCCGTGCGCCAACTATACGGTGGAAGGGGTGTGCAACTGGATGCTCGATGCATCCGACGCGGCGCAATTGTGCGTTTCGTGCCGCACCACACACATCATCCCTGCGCTGGGCAATCCAGAAAACAGGACCTACTGGTTGCTTCTCGAACAGGCCAAGCGCAGATTGTTCTATACCCTGATGGCGTTGAATCTGCCGGTGCCGGACAAGCAGGCTGACCCGGTGCACGGCGTGTCGTTTCAGTTCCTCGAAGAGGTCAGCCCGCAGCAACGCGTGCTCACCGGGCATGATCAGGGCGTGATCACGCTGAACATTGCGGAAGCCGACGATGCGCTGCGCGAGAAGGTGCGCTCAACCATGCACGAACCGTTCCGTTCGCTGGTCGGGCATTTTCGGCATGAGTCGGGACACTATTACTGGGATCGGCTGGTCAAGGACTCCAGCTGGATCGAAGAATTCCGGCAGATCTTCGGTGACGAACGGGTCGACTACGACGGTGCGTTGAGCCGCCATTACGCCACTCCCGTGGTGGACTGGCATCTGAACTTCATCAGCGTCTACGCGAGCGCGCACCCGTGGGAGGATTGGAGTGAGTGTTGGGCCCATTACCTGCATATGGTCGACGGTCTGGAGACGGCCGCCGCGTGGGGCTTGCATCTCGACCACGCGACGCCAGCCGGGCCGCCGCTCCAGGCCCAGGCACTCAGCGCGGACGCTGGCTCCATGGAGCAGTCATTCATCGAACAATGGCTGCCGATTTCGCAGTTCACCAATTCTATGAACCGCAGCCTGGGCCTGCACGACAGCTACCCGTTTGTTGTTCTCGCGCCGGTGGTCACCAAGCTCGAGTTCGTTCACCGGGTGATCGGAGCGGCGCGGCGCGGCGAGGCGACGATGAACTTTGCTCTGGTTATGCCGGCTTCGTGACCCAAGCACACCATTTGGCTTCGCGTCCGGCGCGCCGGGAACCCGGAGGCCGAATCTTGTTATGCCAGCTGGTAATGCGGCGCAAAACATGATGCGTATTTCAGCGAGTACGGCTGAAGCGGATGCATGGTCCAGAATCATCCCTCTCAATCTTCCTACATAAAGAGGGAATGTCATGCATGTTGTCAATGTTTCCGGGCTGAAGAACAACCCCAGCGAAGCACTGCGCAGCGCCAAGGACGGCCTCGTGGTGGTCATGAATCGTGACCAGCCCGACGCCGTGATCGTCGGCCTGCAATCGGGCAAGCTGCTGTCGGAGCCGGGTGCACGCGCAGCGCTTGCCACTGTGCTCTTTCGTGACGGCGGCCTGTCGCTGGTACGCAGCGCCCGCATGGCGCAGATGCCGCTCGCCACATTCATCACGCATGTCTCGCGACTCGGCATTCCCTCCGTTCAAGCCCTGAAGTTGTCATTTGCGAACAATCGGTGTGGTTCAACAACCCACCGCAGTAGCACCATGACAACTTTCGCCCATAGCATCAAACCCTACGTGCAGGCAGAACTCGAGGCAGCGCACACCGGGCAACTAGCCCACCACGCGGTGAAGGCGTTCCGGCACATCTCCATGACCGTTGCCTTTGCCGTCCTTGCCAGCATCGTCACCCTCGGCTCGAGCGGCTGCAGCACTCCGAAAAACCTGGACCTATCGCTTGACAAGCCGTCCGGCAAGCCGGACCGGGGCCGTGCGGACGGCGTCGCCCGGCTGCTGCAAGACGAGTTCAACTGCCTGGGCCGCTATAGCGACGCCAAGCCGGAACAGTGCGGGGAGCTGCAGTTTGTGGCCACGAACGACGCGGGGCAACTCGCTGCATTCCGCACGCCAGGGCTGCGCAACGTGGCCCAGCGAGCGCCCTACATGCACGCCGGCCAGTTCGCCACCCTGGGGCAGGTGGTGCAGCACTACGCCACCTCGCCCAAAGCGGCGCTCGGTCACAGCGAGCTGGCGCAACCTGGAGAAAAACACGCCGACCGGCAGACCATCCGGCTCTCACCAGCCGATGTGCAGGACCTGACCGCTTTCCTCGGGGCGCTGACCGGCCCGGTCGTTCAGGACAAGTGATGTTGCTGCGCTTTGCGTGCGCACGCGCTCAGCGGTCCCTTCATCTGCAACACCGAGGGTGGCAGCCAGAACATCGTCCGGGACGTGCGCGAGAGGTGCGCGGAATCCGCAAACCCCGCCGCGTGGGCCGCGCTGGAGAGCGTCTCGCCGTTCGTGAGCAACGTCCACACGTGCAGCAGCCGACGCCACAACACGTAGGTGCGCAGCGGCATCCCGGTCTCTTCCAAAAACAGATGCCGGAAGCGGCCCGGCGACAGGTTCGCAGCCTTGGCCACCTCGGGCAGCGACACGGCCTGATCGACTCGCTGGCGGATGTATTCCACAGCCGCCAGCACGCGTGGGTCGGAAGG
>JAJAZK010000561.1 GCA_026785765.1 Rhodoferax sp.
AACTCGCGCAGCATGGACAAGCCCACCAGATCGGCCACGAACAGATTGGCGCCAAAGCGGCGCAACTGGTCCGCCGCCTGGTAGGCAACCACCACTCCGAGCAGGAACGACAACACGGCCACAATCGGCAGGGCGTCGAATCCGGCGCTGCGGATATTGAACAGAATCGGGCGCCAGCGTATCCGTGATGGTTGGGCCACACTGCGGGCCATGGCCACTGCCACCTCCCCCACAAATGCCAGCAGCTCCACGCCTTGCTGCAGGACGTCGACCACCTGCTGCCCTGTCGCCTCCAGCAGGCCCTTTGCGGGCGGGGCCGCCGTTGGCTGCGCGCCCGCTGCGGATTGGTGCTGCGTTACCGCCGCCAGCAACGGCCCAAAGCCAGCAGCCAGCCCTTGCAGGTTCAGGGTTGCCCGCTGCGCATGCAGGCGCTGCACCAGCCCATTGAGCACCCAGGCACCCGCCGTGTCGAGCGCTTCCACCCGCGTCGCGTCGGCCTGCACCGTCGCGCCGGCCGGCCATTGCAGGGCATCCACCTGCCTGGGCAAAGCACCGAGCGAGCGCGCGGTCCACGGCCCCGACAACACCAGCGTGTCTGGAGTGGGTTGTGTAAGAACCGCGGCAGTGGAAGGGATGGGCTGCATGAACCCGGTTCACGTTAACGGTCGCGGCATGCCGTGTATGTGCGCGAGCGCACAGAACTTACCCCTCATTTATGGGAACGTCGGAACGTTGACCTTACCCAATGGAGGAATCCACCATGCGCAGCACAAACGTGCCAACCCTGCTGACCAGCGCGGTCGCAGTATCCATTTTCCTGTCGATCAGCGCCTGCAGCAAGGCAGCCGACCCAGTGGCGGCGCCGGTTGCCACCACCAGCATCGGAACGAAGATCGACGACAGCGTGCTGACTGCAAACGTGTTGTCGGCATTTGTGTCGTCTTCCGATATCAAGAGCCTGGACCTAAAGGTGGGGACACGCAAGGGAGAGGTGCAACTCAGCGGTTTTGTGGAAAGCCAGGCGCAGATGGACCGTGCCATCGAAGTCGCCCGCGCAGTACCCGGCGTCACTGGCGTGCAGAACAACATGGGGCTCAAGGGCGCACCGCGCACCGTGGGTGTCAAGGTCGACGATGGAATCGTCACCGCCGGAGTGAAAACGGCCCTGCTGGCCGACGACAAGGTACGGAGCTTTGACATCGCCGTGGTCACGCGCAAGGGAGAGGTGCAACTCAGCGGCTTCGTGGATGCCCAGAGCCAGATGGACCGCGCTGTGATGATTGCCCGCGCGGTAGAGGGTGTGAGCGGCGTCAGCAATGAGATGAGCATCAAGAAATAGTCGGCGCAAGGATCACCGCGTGGGCATGGAAATCGGCGTCGGGAGCATGGGGTCCAGCACTGGCGCCTCGGTCCGCCGCGATCCGAACACATTGGCGTAGACCCAGGTGAACTGGGCGCCGATCAGGAATATTTGCGCCGAGTAATAGACCCAGACCAGGACCACCACCAGCGATCCAGCGGCTCCGAATGCCGAGGTGATTCCGCTACGCCCTACGTAAACGCCGATCAATGACTTGCCCAGATTGAACAATACCGCAGTGAAGAGCGCGCCAATCCATACATCCTTCCAAAGCACACGCGAGCGCGGCATGACCTTGTAAATCAGCGCAAACATGGCGGCGACGAGTAAGAACGACACCGCGGTGTCGAGCACCACTGCCAGCACATACCAGCCGGACAGCAGCGGGCTCCACCAGCGGCCCAGGGCCTCCAGCGCGGCACTCGCCACCAGCGACACCACCAACAGGAAGCCGATCGCCAGGATCATCCCGAATGACAACATGCGTGTGCGCACCAGATGCAGCCAGCCGCCCACCTGGGGGCGCGCCGGAACCACCCATATGCGGTCCAGCGCGTCCTGCAACTCACCAAACACTGTGGTGGCACCCAGCAGCAAAAGCACGACACCCAGCACGGTTGCCACAACCCCCTGCTGCGGATCCCGCACGCTCACCAGCAAATCCTGGATCGCGTTGGCGCCGTAGCTGCCCATGAAGTTGCCCAGCTGGAGAGCGATCTCGCCGCGTGCCGCATCCTGGCCGAACACCAGGCCAGCGACGGACACCACGATCAGCAACAGCGGAGAGAGCGAAAAAACGGTGTAGTAGGCCAGCGCGGCACCCATGCTCGACACATAGTTGTCCGTCCAGGAACGGGCCACCTGGCGCAGCAAGTCCCAACTGGCGCCGACGCGCAGGCCAGCACGCCACGCCTGGACTTCAGATCCTGCCAAAAGCTACTCGCGCCTGACCCAGACATGCGTCACGCGGGCTGGCCGCGACTGGGCTGGCGACGAGCAGCGGGCTGGCGTCGCGCGGGCTGGCTGCGAGCGGGCCGGCAAGCGGCAGGCACTTTTCCATCGCCACCGCGTAACCGGTCTCGGCTTGCGCCATCTGCAAACGATTGCGGTCCGCCGACGTGCCGGTATAGTCGTATTTCAACTCGGCGCGGGCTACCCGATGGGCTGCGGTGGCGCGCTCGATACACAGGTACTGGCGCAAGTTGGTCAAGAGGATACAGGCGCCCTTATCCGCCCGGTACAGGTTGTTGACGCGGGTCTTGCCCGCTTTGTAAGCAGCTTTTTCCATCGGCATCGTTTCTGCAATTACCGCCGAAGCTGCCGACAAGATGCCCATTACGCATGCGCAAACCAGCGCTGCGGACAGATGTTTCGATTGCATGGTCAGCTCCTGGAAGAGAAAACTTGCAACCGCCTGCGGCACCACCATGGTCGCCTGCTGTTACCAGTATGCCTGCAGTGTCGAAGCGCAGACGAATCCTGCACAGCGGACGGTGGCGCGACGTTGCGTAGTGCTTTTCCTACGGCGCCAAGCGTGAACAATCGTGTAGGAATCGTCCCACACGCCCGCGCGTCCTGAGCCCCCTGTGACCGCAGCCGAATCCGGTGCATACTGACGCACCCCGCGAGCTCACATGCACGAACTCAAGACCTACATCGTCGAAGACAGTCAAGTCATCAGGGACAGCCTCATCGCGACGCTGGAAGATCTGGTCCCCTTAAAGGTGGTGGGCACGGCCGAAGACGAGGCCAGCGCTGTTGCTTGGCTGACGCGAGCGGACAACGAGGCCGACCTGGTGATCATCGATATCTTCCTCAAAAGCGGCTCGGGGATGGGCATACTGCGCACCACGCAACCGATGCGCAGGGGGCGCAAGGCGGTGGTGCTGAGCAACTACGCAACACAGGACGTACGGCGCAAATGCCTGGAACTGGGGGCCGACCGGGTGTTCGACAAATCCAATGAGATCGACGCACTGATCGCGTACTGCGGCGCCCTGGCTGCGGGTGACACATCCCCGGCAACCCTGGCTTGAATCGGGTTACTGGATCAGGCCGTTCTTGAGCGCGTAGTAGGTCAGATCGCTGTTGGACTCCAGATGCATCTTTTCCATTACCCGGGTCCGGTAAGTGCTGACGGTCTTCACGCTGAGCGACATACTCACGGCCATATGGCCAATTGTCTCGCCCTTGGCCAGCCGCAGGAACACCTGCAGCTCACGGTCCGACAGCTGCTCGTGCAGCGGCTTGTTGGCGGCACCACCGAGTCCTTCGGCGAGTTGCTCGGCGACCACTGCGGTGATGTACTTGCGCCCGCGCGCCACGGTGCGGATGGCCTTGACGATCTCCTCGGGATCACAGTCCTTGTTGAGGTAACCACTGGCCCCCTGGCGCAGCAGCGTGGTGGCGTAATGCTCTTCCGCAAACCCGCTCAGGATCAGCACCGGCAGGTCGGGCGCGCGCGCCTTGATCGCGCTGAGCGCGTCCACGCCGCCGTGCTCGGGCATCGAGATGTCGAGCAGGATCACGTCCACCTCACCCTTGCGTACGATGTCAAGCGCCTGGCGGCCATTGCTGGCCTCCGCGACAACCTGAAAATCGGTCTGGTCGGCAAAGAACTGCCGCAGGCCGGCGCGCACCATGGCATGGTCGTCAACAATGGCGATGCGGATCATCGGGAGGAAGGCTGGTGCATGCAGGATGATCCCACATTTTTACGCAAAGGCACATTGTGGATGTGCTGAAAGTCGTGCGCCGCAGCCGACTGGTCTTTCCGCTGGCTTGTGTTGCCGTCGCAACAATGGTGCTGTTCAGCGAGATAGCGCAACGACAAGCGGTCCGGACACTCAGCGAAATGGGCTCCGTGCTTGCGACGCGCGTCGCGATCCGCAACCTGCAGCAGGCGATAGTGGACGCCGAATCCGGGCAACGCGGGATGATGATCAGCGGCCTCCAGGACTACCGCCTGCAGTACGAACAGGCCATTTTGCGCATGGGAACCGGGTTCCAGGAGCTGGATCGACGTTATGTGGATCATGCAGAATCCCGCGAATTGATGGCGCAGTTGCACAAGGTCGCCGAGTCCAGGCTTTCGGAACTGGCGTTGACGCTGCGGCTGAAAGACGCAGGGCGTAGCGAGGCTGGCACCGCCATCATGGCGAGCGGCATTGGACGGGAAAAGCTGGACGAATTCCGCCGGCTGAGCAACGCCTTGCTGGACCGCGAGACCGCCAACACGGCGCGCAGCCAGAACGACATCTACCGGACCTTGCTGATCAGCCGCATTGGAATCGCCCTCTTCAGCCTGGTCGGGCTGGTGTCGATGTACCTGTACCTGCGCCAGACTGCGGCGCTGGAGCGGCAACAGCACGCGCAACAAGACCTGCTGCAGCTCGAGCGCGACCGGCTGGAGGTGGAAGTCACGCAGCGCACCACCGAGCTGACCGAGCTGGCATTGCATCTGCAAACGGTACGGGAAGACGAGCGCCAGCGCCTTGCGCGCAATCTGCACGACGATCTGGGTTCGCTTCTGACATCGGCCAAGCTGGACGCGGCACGGATCCGCTCGCGCCTGAGCGGGTCGGCACCCGAATCGCTGGAGTTGCTGAAGCACCTGGTGGCCACTCTCAATGACAGCATCGCCCTGGGACGGCGCATCATCGAGGACTTGCGGCCGTCGGCGCTCGAGAATCTGGGTCTGGTCGCGACGCTGGAAATCCTGCTGCGCGAGTTCGCGTCGCATTCGGACACGCAGGTGCACACGGCGCTCGAGGCGGTAGCGCTGCCAAGTGCCTCGGAAATGATCGTTTACCGGGTGGTGCAGGAAGCCATCACGAACATTACAAAATACGCCGGGGCGAGCCAAGTATGGGTAGACCTCGGCCCGGTGAATGGGCGGGCGCAGGTCTCGGTGCGTGACGATGGTGCAGGCTTTGACAAGCGTACCAAGCCGGATTCGGCTTTCGGGCTGATTGCCATGCGCTTTCGGGTCGAAGCCGTCGGCGGGACCTTGATCACGCAGGCCGCTTTGGGGCAGGGCACGCGGATCGTGGCAACGCTACCGCTACTCGATCCGCTTCCCGCCTGAAGGGCTGCAGCGACCGTTGCTGCGGCCTGCGGGAATCGTCCTACGCCAAATACCCGTCTTGGCCGATAGCCCCGTCCTGCACGGCAGCGCAGACTCTACGTTACGCGTCTTGCGTGTTGAAGGTGTTGTGTGACATGCTGCACTACGCCGTTGTCTTTTTCGTAATTGCGCTGGTGGCCGCGCTATTCGGTTATGGCGGCATCGCCCCCAGCGCCATCGGTATCGGCAAGATCCTGTTCGTGGTGTTTGGCGTACTGGCGGTAGCCAGTTTCATCGGCGGGCTGTTGCGCGGCCGTTAATGGAACTCGTGGTACACCTCAACTCTCGCCACAAAACGCGTGGTTCAAGTTGCGTCGTTTGGCGTAATACATGGCAGCATCCGCGTTCTGCAACAGGGCATCCGAGGTTTCTCCGTCGCCCGGGCACATAGCGATCCCGATGCTGGGGCGTACCACCAGCCGCAGCTTGCCGACCTTGCAGGGCGCGGATACCGCGTCGAAAACCTTGCGCGCCAGTTGCGCCAGTTGCGCCCGGTCGTCCAGCCCGGTGAGCAGGAAAGCGAACTCGTCGCCCCCCAGGCGACTCACCATGTCTTCGCCACGCACCACATGGCTCAGCCTGGCAGCAACGATACGCAGCAATTCGTCCCCTGCCGCATGGCCATGGGCGTCATTGATCGGTTTGAAGTCGTCCAGGTCCAGGTACATCACGCTCAGAGGGCGCCGCTGCGGCGCCGCCAGCGCTAATGCATGGTCCAGCCGCTCGACGAAGTAGCCCCGGTTTGGCAGTGAGGTCAGGCTGTCGTGCAGGGCCAGATGCCGTGCCCTTCGCTCACCGGCCTGCGTGCCCACCAGTTCGGCCCGGGCCTGAGCGAGTTCCGTTTTGGCGTCGAATACCTCCAGCTCCAGAGGCTGTAGGCGTCCGAGTTCATTTGCCATGCTGTGGTGCAACTGATCCAGTGCCAAGAGGCACTCTCCGATGACCCGCTTCGCAAGCTGCGGGTCATCGGCGCGCCGGCCGGCTGTGTCCGTCGGTGCATCGATCACGCTGCGCAGTCGTTCCTTCACCGCGTCAAAGAGCGCATCCCAGTCACAGCTAGCCACATCCGTGCCATAACTCGGTGCCAATATCTGCAACAAGGCGCTCGCATTGGAAGAAACGCCGCTCGGCACATGGTCCAAAGCGGCAGGTTGGCTGATGGCGTCGGCCTCACTGCTGGCTGGTGCATTGCGCAACGACAGACCCAACGCAGTCGCGCGCATCATGTGGCGCTCCCAGGCGCTGGCAACCTGATGCGCGAACGCCGTGTACGTGCTCCACGCGGCACAGGACCAGCAGCGGGCGTTGCGGGAGCAGCTTTCGCTACCTTGCCTGGGGGCGGAGATCCTTCCGCCGTAAAGTCTGATTGCTCCTGAGCCAGACTACGGGGCCTGACTGGCAGCGCTGCGGGCTTTTTCGTCACGGCAATGCTCCTTTTGGAAAGGCGGCCCGGAGTCGGTCGCTTTGAGGCAATTGGAGACTATAACCCTGCCTGTGTCTGTACGGTAGCGCACGTAAACTACAGGCTGACAAAAGCCAAAGTGAAGGGCCCAGCTCGCCCAGCCACTGCATCGCAAAGGAGCTACAGCACCTTGCGGCCGCTGATTACCCGCAGCAGTACCATTACCACCGCAACCACCAGCAGGATGTGGATGAATCCACCCATGGTGGTTGAGGTGACGAGGCCCAGCAGCCAAAGGACCAAAAGCACGACGGCGATTGTGTAGAGCATGATGAATTCCCAGGAAAATTGCGATAAGAACAAGCAGAACCCGCTGCCACGTCTACTGCGTGCGGACCTCCACGCTGTCACCCATATGTTTCGGTGTCTCTCCCGTCACCACTGCTTTGGCGAGTTTATACAGTTGGGTCATCTTGTTGTCTTTGGTGTTCCAGTAATGGGCGTGTGTGATCTG
Organism: Rhodoferax sp.; assembly: GCA_026785765.1. Taxonomy (GTDB): domain Bacteria; phylum Pseudomonadota; class Gammaproteobacteria; order Burkholderiales; family Burkholderiaceae_C; genus CAISIP01. Next base: position 7,403 of record JAJAZK010000561.1, read on the forward strand.
CACTTCCACCAGCGCCAGATCCGGATCTTCGGCACCGCCCGGAAACCATACGTCAGCTGCTTTCGACCACAACGAGCGCGTCTTGACCAGGTCCACTACCGCCTTTGCCTTGCCTGATACCGAGACATAACTATGTTCGTCTGTGTCGGCATAACTGAGGTTGACTTCTGCCTCTCCTGCGAGGTCAGCCACCGCGCTATCTCGCCGCGACATGAAGAACCACAAGCGGTCATCCTCGTCCACTGACTGGTTCTGGGTAGTCATGGGCCGCGCGTGAAGGTGACCATTGCCGTGGCGGGTAGTGAACATCGCGAATTTGATGTCCTTGATCAGACTCCACAATTGTTCGCGCGAGCTATCGTTGTCAGTCATAAATGTGTTTTCAATAAAGGTAAATGGGACGTGAGTAACGATCAATTACCGACCACGACCTGGCCACGGATTTCTCCACCCGGGTTGGCGGCGGTATGCAGATTAACGTACCAGCGTCCGGCCATCAGGTCGGTGGCCTGCGCCGGTGTTAACACTGCATTTCCGATGATCGGGCTGGCCAGGCTGCCGCTAAACGGCAGCGCCACTGGCGCGTTGACACCCGGCATGGCAGGCCCGTGGAAATGCCCGCCAGTGGGCGCCCCGCTGAGGTTCGCGTAAGTAATGCTCCATTTCAACACCCGGGTGTCCATGTTGTAACTGGTTTCCGCGCTACCTGTGGCCGCGCTTGACACCGGCGGCACCTGGGAAAATCCCGAGAGTCGGGTCATCATGGTGTGTGTTCCGGCAAGCTTCGGGGACATGACACATGCGCTGACGAGCAGCGCGCCAGCCAGCGTGGCGGCAGCAATAGGGAATCGGGACATTCGGGGGCTCCTGCAAATGTATGGTGGGTTGATCACGGACCTATCTTGCGCCAGCCGATACGGGCTGACTGTGCGATTGCGCACATATGGCGCCATCCCAGCCCAAGCCAGCGCTTGAAACGGGAATCACGCCTAGCGGGAGGGCGCCTGCGGCGAAGCGGGGTCTTCCCCCTTGCTGTGGGCCAGGCCGCTGCGCTCGGCGCGTTCCAGTTCTGCCTGCTCGACCGTTGTTGTGGGTGCGGCCTTTGCCGCCGCATCGGCGACCTTGCCGGCTTTGACAAAGGCGCGCGCAGACTCGACATAACGCTGATCGGCGTCATAGTCGCCCTCGCCCTGAACGGGGCCAGACTCGGGGAGCGACAAAAGGGGTTTTTTCATGAAAATCTCCGCTAGGTAGTTGAAAAGTTGAAGCTGCGCCAGCTTATTCCTCCATCCGGAGCAACACCGCCAGCGTCCAACCCGACTGGTTGTCGGACAAAACCGCTACCTCCCGCGTGGCGTTTGTGTGCGCCGCCACACAGACGCAGGATCGATCAATTGCTACCTTCATTGCCCCGCAAGGGTCTTTATCAACTAACCAAGGAATTCAACATGATGGGAAACAACATAACTTCACTCGACGGAGCGATGTCGCACCGGGTGGATGACGCCAGCAGCAGCGTGCACCATGCGATCGACCGCGCGTCCAGCGCGGCGGGACCGGTGGTGGACAGACTGGCAATCGGCGCTCACCAGACGACGGACCGGGTGGCGCTGGCAGCCAACAATGCGGTCGGAACATTGCGCAGCGCAGGAGCACAATTCAAGAGCGCACAAAACCAGCTCACCCAGGGATGCAGCACCTATGTGCAGGAGAAGCCGCTTACCTCGTTGGGCATTGCGGTAGCGGCGGGTTTTGCGCTGGCCACGCTGCTGCGCCTGCGCTAACCACGAAATTCCTCGCGCCGTCAGGGCGCGGGGAGTTTCGTGAAGTTGGTTCAGGCCGCTTGCGGTATCGTGGCGCTGGCAGCAGAAGTGGAAGTTACCGGCCACACAGTGTGGCGCTCTCCAATATTGCGCCCTGTGGCCGGTATTTTCCAGTCGGCTGGTGGAAAACTGCCCAAAAGTGGCGCATTGTCGAGAGGGTACAGCGCAGTAGCCGCTGCAGCTTGGCCACGCAAAGCCAACCATCTGTGGTTGAAATCTTCGACATAGGCAGCACACTCCACCGCCAGCAGTGCGGCCCGGTCCAATATGCAGGCCGCAGCCCGCAATGCTGCCTGGTGCTGACGCGCACCGAGCAAATCGGCCCGGACGGAATCGGCTGACAGATCCATGCTCTTGAGCACCCGGATCGCACGCCGCAGCAACCATGCAATCATGGCATTCATGTCGGCAGCCAACCAGTCGCGGGCGATGACGCGATGGTCATCGCGAACGACCGTCAGCCGCTCTCGGCCAGCCAAATCTGCGCTTGTTTTTGCCAGGCACGCCGCCTTCGCGGAGCCCACCAGCCAGCCGTCGACCGACCCGAAGTCGCGCGCCAGCGCGGACAGCGTTTGCGTCATTGCATGTACCGCGTCCGGCACCAGCACCGCCTGCAACAACAAGAGATCGAGCTGCGCGTCATCCAGGGGAATCATCGCGACGTCAAGACAAGAACAACGCCCAGCAGCGCCGTCCTCCAGCAAATCGTACGCTCCGTCCCAGAGGTTCGACAGGGCGTGCAAGGCCAGCGCGGACGCCTGAATCTGTTCGCGTCCGTCCAGCGGCCAGTGGCCACAGACGCATGACTGATCAGACGGGTTTGGATGGTTGACGGGCATTTGTTTGTTCCGGTTGTATCGACACGCCGCTCGGCGAACTTGTTCAAGTTGGTGAGTCTGGGTTTGCAGGTGGTTACCGTCTGTTCGGCAGCGCACAAACCAATCTGCTTCTTCCAGCTGGATGTGCGCCTTCGCACAGACGGGTTGCGGCAATGGACGTACAAACAACAGGGGGGACTTGAATGCCCGCAGGGGAGTCTTCCCCATAGCTTCGCCTTCCGGTGCAGCGTAATTTTTCAACCCGTCGTCACGACGACATCTTCTCAAGGAAAAAACCATGAACTATGAAGAACAAGATACCTACGGCATGTACAACGACACAGCCGAGCGACCGCATCGCGGTCCAGGCCCGCGCCTGATGGGCGCCAACACACTGGACGGAAACGATGTCTACAACCAGCACGACGAAGACCTTGGCGACATCAAGGAAATCATGCTCGATGTAGCGAATGGGCGGGTGGCCTATGCGGTGTTGTCATATGGTGGCGTCCTGGGCATGGGCGAGAAACTCTTCGCGGTGCCGTGGAATGCGTTGACACTCGACACCGTGAACAAGCGCTTCACCTTGAACGTGGAGAAAGATCGCCTGAAGGACGCGCCCGGTTTCGACGCTGACGACTGGCCAGACATGGCCGACCCAACGTGGCAGCAGAATGTGCACAGTTACTACGGCACGCCGCCGTACCCGGACGCTGCGCGTCCGTGACACTTGGCGACATTCATAGAAACGAGGCCTGCACCATGCGCACGATCCGAATGGTGCAGGCGCCAGTCAACAAGGCTTGCATGGACAAGACTGGCATCCGTTTCGAAGCTGCCGCTGGCGGTCCATAGGTTTGCGCTACGCATGTCAGGCGCAACAGATTCGTTGGAAGACACCGGCACCAGACAATGGCTGGCGGCGATCCTTGCCGCAGACGCGGAGGGTTATGCGCGACTGATGGCGGCGGACGACCGCGCGACGATCAGCACGCTGGATTCGGCGCGGGCGGTGTTCCGTGCCCAGATCGAGTCCAACCAAGGGCGTGTCATCGACATGGCGGGCGACTCGGTGCTCGCGGTGTTCGAGGCGGCCACTGGAGCGGTGTCGGCGGCACTGTCAGTGCAGAGGGATTTGCAGGCCGGCGCGGCCACGGCGCCTGCGGATCAGTGCATGCGATTTCGCATCGGCGTGCACTTGGGCGACGTCATCGAGAAAGCCGACGGCACGGTGTACGGTGACGGCGTGAATATCGCTGCGCGGCTGCAGGGTCTGGCCGAGCCGGGTGGCATCTTGGTCTCGGCGTCCGTGTACTTGGCGGTACTCGGCAAACTGGCGGCCGACTTCGAGGACCAGGGTGAACAGGTGGTCAAGAACATCGCGCTGCCGGTGCACGTGTACCGGGCGCGCGCATTTGATGCGGCGCCGACTGCAACCGAAGCCGGGAACACTGCAGGTGCCTGCAATGTCGACCAATCGAATTGCGGCCAACCGACCATCGCCGTATTGCCCTTCACCAACATGACCACCGACCCGGCTCAGGAGTGTTTCACCGATGGGCTCACCGAAGACATCATCACCGGGTTATCGCGTTTTCATTCATTGTCCGTGATGGCCCGCAACTCGTCTTTCGCCTACAAGGGACAGTCACCCGACGTGCGGTTGGTTGGCCGGGAGCTCGGTGTGCGCTACGTGGTCGAAGGTAGCTTTCGACGGTCGGGGGACCAGATCCGTGTCACTGCGCACCTGATCGATGCATTGACCGGCATACACG
>JAJAZK010000562.1 GCA_026785765.1 Rhodoferax sp.
ATGCGCGCTGGGGCGAGACGCCGTGCGCCTTTGTCGAACTCAAGGCCGGGGCGCAGGTGAATGCCGAAGAAATAATCGACCACTGCCGCAAGTCCCTGGCCGGGTTCAAGATACCGCGCGCCGTGGTCTTTGGCGAATTGCCCAAGACCTCGACCGGCAAAATCCAGAAGTTCGAGTTGCGGCTGAAAGCCGGATCGGCAGCGGCGATCGACGTGTAAGGGCTAGTCGCCCATCACCACGCCCTCGCGGCGCGGGTCGGCGCCCCCCATCCAGAACGGGGTGCCGTGTGCCTGACCACGGGTGATCGCCTGCAGGCCGCTGGTCATGGCGGCCTCACGTACTTCGGCGCCACGGGCCTTCAGCGCCTCGACGGTGGCTGCGGGAAAGTGCTTCTCTTCCAGTATCGACGGCCCGTTGAGTGAAGCGAAGTTGGGCAGGTTGATGGCCTGCTGCGGCAGCATGCCCCAGTTGAGCACGCCATACAGGGTTTTGGCTGTGTAGTGGATGATCAAGGCGCCGCCGGGGCTGCCGCCGCTCATGACGAGCGCTCCCGTGGTCTTGTCAAACACCAGAGTCGGTGCCATCGACGAGCGCGGCCGCTTGCCAGGCTGTACCCGGTTCGCAATCGGCTTGCCAGCCGCATCGGTTGGCGCGAAACTGAAATCGGTGAGTTCGTTATTGAGCAGGAAACCGCGCACCATCTGGCGTGCGCCGAAGGCATCCTCGATGGTGGTGGTCATGGCTACGGCATTGCCATAGCTGTCGACAATGGATATGTGCGAGGTGCCGTACTCGGGCTGGTCTGGCATCGGGGAATAGGATGTCTTGACCCCGCCTGGAATGCCAGGTTGCGCGACCTTCATGCTCGGCGCATTTGGCGTCTGACCGATCAGCCTGGCACGCTCGGCCAGATAGGCTGGCTCAAGCAGACTCATCCAGTTGCCGGCCGGTGGTTCGACAAAGGCCGGGTCGCCCAGGTACTGCGCCCGGTCTGCAAACGCCAGCCGTGCTGCTTCGGTGTAAAGATGGAGCCAGTCGGCCGAGGGCAAGCCGTCTTGCAGCGGCAACTGTGCCGCGTTGGTATTGTTGAGCAGACCCAGGATCTGCCCTACCGCGATTGCGCCGGAGCTCGGTGGCGGGAAGCCGCAGATGCGGAAATCGCGCGCGTTGGCGCGGTAGTCGCTGCAGATCGGAACCCGCTTGATCGCCTGGTAAGCGGCCAGGTCGCCCAAGCTCAGTTTCCCCGGATTCGTCGGGTGTTTTTGCACCTTGTCCACCATGGCCTGCGCAATGTCGCCCTCAAGCAGGGCCTTCGAGCCGCCACTGGCGATTTTTCGCAGTACATCGGCCAAAGCCGGGTTGCGCAGGGTGTGGCCAACCGGGTGCGCAGTCCCGTCGGCCCGGTAAAAGTAGGCAGCGGCGACGGGGTCTTTTTTCAGATGTTGCTCGGTCGCGAGCAGGCTGTTGAGCCGGGCGCTGACCTTGAAACCTCCCTCGGCCAGGCTGATCGCTGGTTCAAACAACTTGCCCCATGGCAGCTTGCCATGTTGTCGGTGTGCCATCTCCAGCATACGCACGGTGCCAGGTACACCAACCGATCGTCCTCCAACCACCGCCTCATAAAACGGCATCGGTTTGCGATCCGTGCCGATGAACAGCTTTTCGTCGGCGCCAGCCGGTGCCGTTTCACGTCCGTCAAAAGCTTCGACATCTCGGCCGTTGAAATGCATCAGGAACGCGCCCCCGCCAATACCGCTGGATTGTGGTTCGGCGAGGGTCAATACCATCTGCACGGCGATCGCCGCGTCGATCGCACTGCCGCCAGCTTTCAGTATCTGGTAACCCGCGTCGGTTGCCAGCGGGTTGGCAGCTGCCACCGCGAACCTGGTTGTTGCCCAGCCTGGCTTTTCGGTGTAGCCGGAAGAGCCTTCCGGCTGGTCAGGGACTTTGTAGCTGAAAGCGGTTGGTGGCGTGGCGCAACTCGCCAGTAGTGCGGCCAGGGCCAGCGTGCTCAATTGCAAAAGTCGGTGTCGCTGCATGCTCACTCCTGTCAGTAATCGATCGGGCCGGGCTCGGAGGCTGCGAAGTCCAACTCCACCCGGGCGCCGTTGGGGTCGCGAAAAAACATCTGCCAGATTTGCGGCCCGGTTCCGACCAGGCGGCGCAGGTCGTATTCGACGCCCGCAGCTCTCAGGCGTGCGATGGTGCCATTGAGGTCGTCGGCGCTGAATGCCATGTGATCGAGCACACCCGCCGGGTCCTGCGGCAGCGGGCGGCCGGCGACGATATGCAAAACAGCCTGATCACCACAGTACAACCAGGCGCCTGGAAACTGGAATGGAGGCCGCAGGCCCTGGCGCAATCCCAGCATGCCGCAATAGAACGAGAGCGTTAGCTCCAAGTCGGTCGTAAGCACTGTGAAGTGGTTCATGCCGGCGATGGCCATGTGTGATCCCTTCAGTTGAGGCGAAAGCCGCCCGATCAGCGTGGCGCGAGGCGGATTGCTCCGTCAAGACGGATCACCTCGCCGTTGAGCATGTCGTTCTCGAAGATATGCCGGGCCAGTTTGGCGTAGTCCTCTGGTGTCCCGAGGCGGGACGGGAAGGGTACGCTGGCAGCCAGTGAGGCCTGCACTTCCTTCGGCATGCCGAACATCATCGGCGTGCCGAAAATTCCGGGCGCGATAGTCATGTTGCGGATGCCGTTGCGCGACAGGTCGCGTGCGATCGGCAGCGTCATGCCCACAATGCCGCCCTTGGAAGCACTGTAGGCGGCCTGGCCGATCTGGCCGTCGTAGGCTGCCACCGATGCAGTGGAAATCATCACGCCGCGCTCGCCGGTGGCTTCGGGCTCGTTCTTGCACATCGCATCGGCTGCGAGGCGGATCATGTTGAAACTTCCGACCAGGTTGACCATGATGGTCTTGCTGAAAACACCCAGGTTGTGCGCCCCGTTCTTGCCCACGGTCTTCTCGGCCGGGGCTATTCCCGCACAGTTCACCAGACCCATCAGCTTGCCCATGGACACGGCTTTTGCCACCACGGCCTGGCCATCGGTCTCATTTGATACGTCGCACTTGACGAAGGCGCCGCCGATGTCGTGCGCGATCGCCTCGCCTTTGTCGACCTGCATGTCGGCAATGACGACC
>JAJAZK010000563.1 GCA_026785765.1 Rhodoferax sp.
CGATGGTCTCGACCCGGCCCAGCAAGGACTCGCCGGCCTGGCGCAGCAATGCAGGCGACGCGCTGCCCAGCAGCAGGTATTGGCCCGGCGCGTCGGATCGGTCCAGCAGCACCCTGAGCAGGGGGAACAGGCCGGGTTGGCGCTGGACCTCGTCGATGACCACAAGCCCGGTCAGATGCCGCAAGGTTTGCGCCGGCTCCTGCAGCCTCTGGGCATGCGGTGGGTACTCCAGGTCGAAGTAGTTGGGTGACTGCCGGCTCAGGAATTGTTGCGCGAGTGTGGTCTTTCCGGTCTGGCGCGGCCCGTTCAGCACCACGGCCCGCGAGCGGGTTAGCGCTGTGCGGATCGTGTGTTCCAGCCGGGTGCGTGAAAGCATCTCCAGATGCTAACAGCATTAACCATGAAATTAGAACTTGCAATATTCGAATTTCATGCTGTTTTACGCCCTGCTTCATTGGACCGGTTGCGCCCAGCCCCGCTGCGTACCAGCCCGTATCATTGCCGCATGCACCACGCGGTTTGCCAGCCATGACACAAGCGGTATCGCTGCCCTTGTGGGTGTTGCTGGTGCTTACGGCCGTGGCGCTGCTGGCGGTCTTGCAATGGTTTTTGCTGCCCGGCGCGCGCTGGTACTTCCGGCGCAAGGTGCGCGGTGTGATCGACGAGATCAACGTCCGTTTTCACATCGACATCCCGGCGTTTAAACTGACACGCCGCCAGGCCCTGATCGACCGCCTACTGTCTGACCCGCGCGTGCTGGCAGCGGCCGACGAGGTGGCCAGGAGCAAGGGCAGCACGCAGTCTGCAGCCATGGCCCGGGTGCATCTGTACGCGGGCGAGATCGTGCCGGCCTTCAACGCCTACATGTATTTCCGTTTTGGTTACTGGCTGTCCAAAAGCGTAGCGCGCATGTTGTACCGGGTGCGCCTGGGTTATGCCGACACGGCCGCGCTGGAGCAAATCGATCCCAAGTCCACGGTGGTGTTTGTGATGAACCACCGCTCCAACATGGACTACATTTTGGTGTCGTTTCTGGCCGCAGAACGTGTGGCGCTGAGTTACGCGGTGGGCGAATGGGCGCGCATCTGGCCGCTGCAGGGACTGATCCGGGCCATGGGCGCCTACTTTGTGCGCCGCGACTCGGGCGACCCGCTGTACCGAATGGTGCTGCAGCGGTATGTGCAGATGGCAACCGAGGGCGGTGTCCCGCAGGCCATGTATCCGGAAGGCGGCCTCAGCATCGACGGCCGCTTGCGAGCGCCAAAGCTCGGCCTGCTCGACTACATGCTCAAGACCTTCGATCCGGCCGCCGAACGCGATCTGGTGTTCATTCCGGTCGGCATCAACTACGACCGGGTTCTGGAAGACCGCTCGCTGCTGGGCAAACTCGACGCGCAACGGCCACGCATGGGCTGGGCGGCACGGGTGCGAGTGGCGCTTGACTACCTGGCGCGTCAGTTGCTGCTGCGCATGCAGGGGCGCAGCTTTCGCAACGGATATGCTTGTGTCAATTTCGGCCGGCCGCTGTCGATGCGCAGTTACCTGCGCGCGCAGGCGCTCGACTTCCGTGGGCTGGATGACGCGACACGGCGCATTGCCATCACCGTGCTGGGCACGGAGTTGATGCAGCAGATCGGGCGCATCGTGCCGGTGTTGCCGGTGCCGCTGGTGGCGACGGTGTTGCTGCGCGACCCGGATGCGGCACTGTCCGGGTTCGAGCTCAAGGCGGCGGTGAACATGCTGATCCAGGGCATCGAGGCCGCCGGTAGCCCGGTCTATCTGCCACGCGCCGACCGCGACTACGCTATCAATGTCGGCATGCGCATGCTGCTGTTGCGCCACCTGATGCACGAGGACGGCGGTTTGTACCGTGCCAACCGCAGCGAACTGGTGATCCTGCGCTACTACGCGAACTCGATCGCGCACCTCATCACCGCGCCTGCCGCTGTGCCGACGGTTGCCGCCCCAAGCTGATGCTGGCGCATTTACAGCAAGGCATTGTTGCCGCGCTGCTGCTGTTGTGCGGCGCGTGGCTGTGGTGGTCGCGTGACCTGCCTGGCTGGGTCATCGTTGGCGGTGTGTTGCTGCTGTCGTTGGCGCATGCGGTGTTCCTGGCGTTTGAGTTCGCATTTGCGCAATGGATCAACCGCCACGACCTCGCGCCGCGCGCCACCTGGCGCATGCTGGCTCTGGCGTGGCTGCGCGAGTCGGTGCTGGCGCCGCAGGTTTTTTTGTGGCGTCAGCCGTTTTGTTCCAACGCCTGGCCAGACCGGCTGGGTGTCGCTGGCGCCGCAGCGACAGGTCGGACCGGTGTCGTGTTCATCCATGGATTTGTCTGCAACCGTGGCCTGTGGAACCCCTGGCTGGCGCAGTTGCACCAGTCGGCAACGGTATTCGTCGCGGTCAACCTGGAGCCGGTGTTTGGATCGATCGACGATTACGCTGCGCTGATCGACGCGGCGGTGCGCCGGGTGGAGAAGGCCACAGGCGCACCGGTCCTGCTGGTCTGCCACAGCATGGGCGGTTTGGTGGCCCGCGTCTGGTTGCGCCAGTACCAGGCCGACGCACGGGTGCAGCATGTGGTGACCATCGGGACGCCCCATGGTGGAACCGCGTTGGCGCAGCACAGCTATGTGTCCAATGGGCGCCAGATGGCCGTTGGCAGCGCCTGGCTGGAACAGTTGCGCCGCGACGAGTCGCCCGCGCGTGCGTCCCTATTCACCTGTTACTACTCCAGCTGCGACAACATCGTGTTCCCAAGCACCAGCGCCACCCTGGACGGGGCGCAGAACATCTTCTTGGCGGGCGTGCCCCACGTGGCAATGGCCTTTGCCCCGGAAGTCATCGACGCGGTGCGGGAGCGCCTGGACGCGCCCGCCGCGCCCGGGGTCTGAGCCGGCTTCAGGCCAGCAAATCAGACAGGCTGCGCGAGATCACCTTGGTGGCACGGCGCAGGTCTTCGAGCTGCAGCTTTTCGTCGGCGCGTTTTGCGTTGGACTCCAGCACGGTGCGCGGCCCGGCGCCATAGATCACCCCCGGAATGCCGGCCTCGCAGAACAGGCGCACGTCGGTATAGAGCGGCGTACCGAGCGCGGGGATTTTTTCGCCAAACACCTGCTCAGCATGCTTCTGGATTGCCTGCACCAGCGGCGCATTGCCAGCCAGCGGCCGCATCGCCTTGGCCAGAAGCATGCGCTTGACATCCACCGTGACGCCCGGCCTTTGCGCAGCCGTGTCGGCGATGATGCGGCGCAGCGTGGCTTCGACCGCGCCCGGATCCTCCTCCGGGATCATGCGCCGGTCCAGCTTGAAGCTGACGCGTCCGGGCACCACATTGGTGTTGGTTCCGCCGCTGATCATGCCGACGTTCAGATAGGGGTGCTTGATGCCCTCCACCTGCGACTGGATGCCCTTGTACAGCGTGTTCTGTGCATACAGGGCGATCAGTATGGCGACGGCCGCCTGCATCGCATCCACACCCGAATCGGGAATGGCGGCGTGCGCCATCTTGCCGTGCACGGTTACCTCCATCTGCAGGCAGCCGTTGTGCGCCGTGATGACCTGGTAACTGAAGCCGGCGGCAATTATCAAGTCGGGGTGGATGATGCCGCGTTTGAGCAACCATGCCGGGCCGACCTCGCCGCCGAACTCCTCGTCATAGGTGAAGAGCAACTCCACGCTACCCTGCGTCGGCCGGGCGACCGCTTCAAGCGCCCGCACGGCAAAGGCGTAGGTGGAAAAGTCGCATTTACTTACGGATGCGGCACGCCCGTACATGGCGCCGCTTTCGATTTCGCCACCGTACGGATTCTTCGTCCAGCCGTCGCCCGGAGGAACCACGTCGCCGTGCGCGTTGAGCAGCACGGTGCGCCCGGCACCGTATTTGCGGCGCACGACCAGGTTGGTGACCGATTCCATCCCACAGGCGCGTACGTCGGCCTCGGGCACTGGATACTTTTCGGCTTCCAGGCCCATCTCGGCCAGCAGTGTTGCGGTGCGCTCGGCATGCGGCGCGTTGTTGCCGGGCGGTGTGTCGGTGGGCACCCGGATCAGCTCTTGCAGGAAGCGCACCTGCTCGTCAAAGTGGGCATCGATCCAGGCGTCGAGCGCGGCGTAGTGTTGCATTGCGTGTTCAGCCTTCTCCGGCGAGTTGGGTCAGCAGATTGGAGAAAGCTTCAATAGCCAGCTGTATGTCGTCGCTGGTGGTGGATTCCAGTGGGTTGTGGCTGATGCCCGAGTTCTGCCCGCGCACGAACAGCATGGCTTGCTGCATTACTTCGTGCAGCTTCATTGCGTCATGTCCGGCGCCGCTGGGCATGTGGTGCAGTGGCAACCCGAGCGAGTCCACAGCGCGCTCCCAACGCGCCTGCCACGCGGGTGCGCTCGGCGCAGCAGACGCACACATGGTTTGCTCCAGCGTATAAGCCACCTGCCTGCGCGCGCAGATGGCGTCCAGAGCCGCCAACACATCGGTCACCATCGCGTCGCGTTGGTTATCGGTCGGCGCACGCAGATCGAGCGTGAACTGGCAGCGTCCGGGTACGACGTTGGTCGAGCCGTTGGGAACCAGCAACTGGCCGACCGTGGCGACCGAGTTGCCATCGCGCGTGGCACGTGCCTCGGCCACCAGAATGACTTCGGCTACGGCGGCGGCAGCGTCGCTGCGCCGGTTCATCGGTGTGGTGCCGGCGTGGCAAGCCGTGCCGATCACCTCCACCGCGTACCGCATGCTGCCGGTGATGGAGGTCACGATGCCCAGCGGCAGGGCGAGTTCATTGAGCACCGGACCCTGTTCGATGTGGACCTCGACAAACCCCAGGTAGTCTCCCGGATTGCGGCGCACAGACGGAATGTCTTCGGGGCGCAATCCGGCATGCTGCATGGCTTCGCGCATGCTGATGCCGTTTGCGTCACGCTGTTCCAGCCATTCGGATTTGAAGTCGCCAATCAGCGCGCCCGAACCGAGCAGGGTGGCCTTGAAGCGTTGCCCTTCCTCTTCGGCAAACCCGATTACCTCGATGGCGATCGGCAGGCGGCGCCCGGTGCGGCTCAATTCCCGCACACAGGCCATCGGTACATAAATGCCCAGACGCCCGTCGTACTTGCCGGCGTTGCGCACAGTGTCGTAATGGCTGCCGGTCAGCAGGGCCTTGGCGGAGCCAGTCGTCGCTTCGTAGCGCCCCACCACATTGCCGACTGCATCGATGTGTATTGAGTCGAAGCCGCATTCGCGCATCTGCCCCGACAACATGGCGGCGCATGCGCGGTGGGCGTCTGTCAGGTAAGTGACGGTCAACTGGCCTTTTTCCGCGTAGCCCGGATCGGTGTAAGCGGCCAGCCGATCGTGCCAATCCCATACATCGTTGCCCAGCGCCGGCTGAATGCCGAATTTGTCGTTCAGGCGCAGTTCGACGATGCGGTGGACGTTGCGCAGGCACTCGTGCAACTCAAAGCGCGGATGGTCCAACAGTCGCCGCTCAAAGGTGGCGAAAATCTGGGCCTTGGTCAGACCGGTCCCGCGCGTGCCACGCACTGCCAGCACAAACGGGAATCCGAACTTGTCGGAATAGGCCTCGTTGAGTTCACCAATGCGCCGCAACTCGGCCGGGCTGCACTGGGTGAGGCCGGCCTTGTTCTGCTCGTTGGTGGATTCTGCTGTGAGCGTGTTGGAGGCCATTGCCTTGCCCGCCAGTTCCGGGTGCGCACGGATCAGTACGACCTGCGCTTCGCGTCCGGCATTCGCCAGCACCTGCACCATGCAATGCTTGAGGTGGGCGAGGGAGCGAAATGGGCGCATCGCCAGGGCCTGTGTGGCGATCCAGGGCGAGTGCTCATACAGGCCGTCGAGCAGCTGTGCCGCGTCGCTGGCGCTGGCCGCATTGAGTTGGTCCAGGGTGATGCTCATGATTGGATCGGGCCTGTGAAGGGGTGGGACTTGCGCCAGTGGCGTGCGATGTCCAGGCGGCGACAGATCCAGACCTTGTCGTGGGTTTGCACGTGGTCGAGAAAACGTTGCAGCGCCTTCATGCGCCCGGGTCGGCCGAGCAGGCGGCAGTGCATGCCGATGCTCAGCATCTTGGGTGAATTCGCACCCTGAGGGTCGCCTTCGTCGTACAAGACATCAAAGGCGTCCTTCAGATAGGTATAAAAGTCGTCGCCCTGCGCAAACCCCTGCGCCGACGAGAAGCGCATGTCGTTGCTATCCAAGGTGTAGGGCACGATCAACTGCGGCACCTCCACCCCGTCGGTCTTGCGCACGTGCATCCAGAAGGGCAGGTCGTCGCCGTAATAGTCACTGTCGTATTCGAATCCGCCGAAGTCGGCCACCAGCCGGTGTGTGTTCGGGCTGTCGCGTCCGGTGTACCAGCCGAGCGGCCGCTCACCAATGAGCTGCGTGATGATCTCCATGCCGACGCGCATGTGTTCACGCTCGACCGCTTCCTCGATTCCCTGGTAGCTGATCCAGCGCCAGCCGTGGCAGGCGATCTCGTGGCCAAGCTCGCGAAACGCCGCGGTGAGCTCGGGATGGCGTTGCAGTGCCATGCCCACGCCAAAGACGGTCAGCGGCAGCCCACGCTTCTCGAACTCGCGCAGGATACGCCAGACACCGGCGCGTGAACCGTATTCGTAAATGCTCTCCATGCTCATGTGGCGCGCTGGAATAGCGGGTGGGTTGAACATTTCAGACAGGAACTGCTCGGACGCGGCGTCGCCGTGCACAACCGCGTTTTCGCCGCCTTCTTTGTAGTTCAATACAAATTGCACCGCAATACGCGCTCCGCCAGGCCACTGCGCATGGGGCGGCTTGCGGCCGTAACCGATGAGATCGCGCGGGTAGGGCGTTGCGCTGTTGTACAGGGATGGTGGTCGGTGCATGGTTCAATTCGCAGACAAGGCTTTGCTGATGTCGTGGCTGGGGAGTTTGCGGTTGAAGGTGAGGTTCTCCTCGACGTGCAGCAGGTGTTCGTTCATTAGCTGTACCGCAAGGTCTTCGTTGCGCGCGGCCAGCGCGCGCACGATTTCGCCGTGTTCGTCATTGGAGTGTTCGGCGGCGCGTTGCGTCTGGTACATCAGCGTGATCAGGGCGCAACGCGCTACCAGCTGGCTGAGCAACTGTGCCAGCACCTCGTTGCCCATCAACTAGGCAAGTCGCACATGGAAGTCGCCCAGCAACTCGGTACGGCCCGGCGCGTCTTCCTGCTCGATGGCGTGTTTCTCCTGCGCGACGTGTTCGCGCAAGGCCTTGATCCTGGCGGGCGTTACCTGGCGCACGAAGGCACGCGTCATTTCGGACTCGAGCATGCGGCGCACCGCGAATACCTGGCGCGCCTCGGTCACCGAAGGCGCGGACACGAAGGCGCCGCGCGCTGGCTCCAGCGTGACCAATTGGTGTTGCGAAAGTTGCAACAGCGCCTGGCGCACCAGCGTACGCGAGACGCCAAAGTGGTCGGCCAGTTTTTGTTCGGCGAGCTTGCTGCCCGGGTGCAGCCGGTGCTCCACAATCGCCTTGGTGAGCGCCTGCACGATCAGACCGGTGGACGATTCCATGCGGGAATGATAGCGCGATCCGCAAAAAGTGTATACACTTTTGTTTTTTCACGACCGGGAGCCGCCAATGGGGCTGAGCACACATGTACTCGACACGATGCACGGCGGTCCCGCAGCCGGCATGGCGGTGGAGTTGTACACCACCGAAGGAGAGCAGTCGGTACTGGTCAGGCGGTTCGTGCTGAACCGGGACGGACGCAATCCGGACGGCCCGTTGTACGACAGCAAGACCCTGAAGAAGGGTACCTACCGGCTCGTATTCGACGTGGCGGCCTACTTTCGCGCCCGCGGTGTGACGCTGCCAGAGCCCAACTTCCTGGGCAAGGTCAGCCTCGACTTCGGCGTCGCCCATGCCGACCAGCATTACCACGTTCCACTACTGGTCAGCCCCTGGAGTTATTCCACCTATCGCGGGTCATGAGCCGCCGGGCCGCTCCCAAGGCGAATTGCACCGCAGCCGCGAGGTGAAGGTACTCCAATGAGCGCCGCCGGGCCGCTCCCAAGGCGAAGGTACTTCCGAGACCATGGCGTCATAACTGGCCTTCGGTCAGCGTGTCAAGCTGAAACTTGCCACTCTTGTCCCACAACCAGATATCGGTGTAGGTGACTTTCCCCATGCGCGCCGGGACAGGGTAGGGCGCTGCGGCGCGCACCGTGCGCACGATCTCGTCCATCACCTCAGGTGCATGCCTGGGTGCGCGGCGCCAATTGATTGCGGTAACCTGCCCGTTGCGGTCGATATCCACGTCCAGCACGCCGATGGCGTAGAGCTGAGGTTGCATCATGCCCTTGTAAATGCGTTCCACATTGTTGGCGTACAGATGGCCGGCTGCGTCGCGGCGATACGCCAGTGGGGTGGTGGCGTTGGAGATGGGTCGCGCGCTGGTGGTCGGGGCCGGCGTTGGCGCGCTGACCGCGGGCGGCGGCGCGGCCGGCGGTGCCGCCACGGGTGTGGGTGGTGGTGCGGGGGTGGGTGCAGGCGCCGGTGCCGGACTGCCTGTCGAACCACAGGCGCTCAGCAAGGCGGCCACAAGGAATACTTCGAGCGAGGAACGGATGGGGGCGGATGCATTCTTCATGGTGGTCTCCTTGGCAAACATTGTGGTTGCACGGCCGACGCGGGCGCGGCAATGCTACTGTGCCTCACAATTTGGGGTGCGCGGCGTATAAGCAAAGACAGCAAGGTAAATAATCGTGAATCTGGCCGAGCAGGCATTGGAGCAATTGCGACGCGCGCCAGCGGTCTGGGTCAGTGTGGAGTCGACACAAGGGTCGGCGCCGCGCGACGCGGGTGCCTGGATGGCGGTGTTTGCGGACCAGACCATCGGGACGATTGGCGGGGGCCGGGTCGAGTTTGAGGCAACACTCGACGCCCAGAAGCGCCTGGGCGGCTCCAGCCTGGAGCCGGTACAGCGTTACGCCCTGGGTCCTGGCCTCGGGCAGTGTTGTGGCGGCGTCATGTTTTTGCGCTTTGAATCGGTCGGGCCTGCGGATGTGGCAGCGCTGAGAGTGCGACTGGATCGGGCACGGGCGCCGGTGGCGCTGTTTGGCGGCGGGCACGTGGGCAGGGCGGTGGTCGAACAACTCGGGCGGCTGCCGTTTGCGGTAACCTGGATCGATAGCCGCGACGAGGTGTTTCCACAGTCTGTTCCGTCCAACGTGGTGTGTGAACATTCCGACCCGGTGCACCAGGCGGTTTCCAGCCTGGCAGCTTGCAGCCACGTGTTGATCATGAGCTTCAGCCATGCCGAGGACCTGGACGTGGTGGCGCAATGCCTGCAGCGCCAGCGCGGGCAGCGCGACCTTGGTTACATCGGGCTGATCGGCAGCAAGACCAAATGGGCGACGTTTCGCAATCGCCTGCAGGAGCGCGGTTTCTCGCAAGAAGAGCTCGATGCGATCCACTGCCCGATCGGCATCTCCGGCATCGCCGGCAAGGAGCCGGGAGTAATCGCGGTCGGTATTGCGGCCCGGCTGGTGCAGAGCCCGGCCGCGGGTTTTACCCGCTATTGTTAGTTCTGAAATGGTTGTGTCGCCGCCAAAAATTTTTTTAAATTTTTTTTAAATGTGGCCCCGGGCCCCGGGC
>JAJAZK010000564.1 GCA_026785765.1 Rhodoferax sp.
CCGCATCAAGCAGATGACCCCGGCCAAGCTTGCGCCGCTGGCGGTCTGCCTGGCCCGCGACGTCTCGGCCGGCACCAACGGGCAGATCTTCGCAGTGCGCAACAACGAGATTTTTTTGATCAGCCAGCCGCGCCCGGTGCGCTCGGTGCACCGCAGCGAAGGCTGGACGCCCGAATCGGTCGCTGCCCACGCATTGCCGGCCCTGTCGGCGATGTACCACCCGCTTGACCGCTCGGCTGACGTCTTTAGCTGGGACCCGATTTAAACCCTTTCCCTTGAGGCAAAACCATGATCGAACGTTCGCTTTTTTCGGAACAGCACGAAGCTTTTCGGGACAGCTACCGCCGTTTCGCCGAGCGCGAGATTGCGCCGTTCCATGAAGCGTGGGAGGAGCAGGGGTACGTAGACCGTGAAGTCTGGCGCAAAGCTGGCGCGAATGGTTTCCTTTGTATGAACATGCCCGAGGAATATGGTGGCGCCGGTGCGGACCGGCTGTATTCGGTGGCGCAGATGGAAGTGAACGCGGAGGGCGGCTACAGCGGCATCGGTTTCGGCTTGCACAACAACATCGTCGCGCCGTACATCGAGCGTTACGGCACGCTAGCCCAGAAGCAGAAATACCTTCCAAAAATGGCCAGCGGGGAAATGATTGGCGCCATCGCCATGAGCGAACCCGGCGCCGGCTCCGACCTGCAGGGCGTCAAAACCTCGGCGATCAGGCAGCCCGATGGCAGCTATCTGCTGAATGGCAGCAAGACTTTTATCACCAATGGCTGGCACTCGGACCTGGTCATCGTAGTGGCCAAAACCGACCCGACCGCCGGGGCGAAGGGAACCAGCCTGATGATGGTCGAGCGCGGAACGAGCGGCTTCGAGAAAGGCAAACGCCTGAAGAAACTTGGCCTCAAGGCGCAGGACACGTCCGAGCTGTTTTTCGACAATGTGCACCTATCCATTGACAGCGTGCTCGGTGGTCCGGTGATGGAAGGCAAGGGTTTTATCTGCCTGATGCAGGAACTGCCCTGGGAGCGCTTGCAGATTGCGATTGGCGCTGTTGCCAGCGCACAGGCGGCAATTGACCGCACCGTGGCCTACGTGAAAGACCGCAAGGTATTTGGGACCACGCTTGGCGCCTACCAGAACACCCGCTTCAAGCTGGCTGAACTGCAGGCCCAGGTGCAGATGGCCCGGGTGTTTGTGGACCGTTGCCTGGAGCTGGTGTTGCAAGGCAAGCTCGACACCTCCACCGCCAGCATGGCCAAACTCACCTGCAGCGAACTGCAGTGCAAGGTGATCGACGAGTGCCTGCAGTTCTTCGGCGGTTACGGCTTCATGCTGGAGTACCCGATTACCCGCGCCTACGCCGATGCACGCGTGGGCCGCATCTACGGCGGTACCAGCGAGGTCATGAAGGAAGTGATCGCGCGCGGGATGGGGTTGAGCGGGAAGTAGTGCAATGGATCGCGCCGCTTGCCCTGACCCCTTCCCGTTCACCCTGGTCCCTCACCGTTCAGGCTGAGCTGGTCGAAGCCCGCGGGGCACGCGCGCGTCAAACATCAGAAAAACGTCACGGGTTGCGTCGAGCCCAGCGGCAGCCACGTCGTTGCTGCACATACCAGGTGCAGCCAGTACGCGCTGAAACCTCGAAGCCTCAGGCTGGTTGCGCCGTGAGGCAAACCCCAAGCGCACGAGCGACTTTCAGGATGGTGTCAAAGCGGGGCTTCGCGCCGGGCGCCAGCGCTTTGTACAAACTTTCCCGGCCAAGCCCCGCATCCTTTGCAACCTGTGCCATACCCCGGGCGCGGGCAATATCCGCCAACGCCAAAAGCAGCAGGTCTGGGTCGTCCGCTTCAAGCACGGCGGAAACGTATTCGGCTACCGCAACGTCATCGGTAAGGTAGCGGGCTGCGTCGAACGGGACCAATTTGATGGACTTCTTTGCGGTGCTCATGGCTATAGCTCCATTCGGTTGAGTATGCGCTGCGCCCGCTTGGCCAATATTCACCCACATTTCCGACACCTCACCGCCGACCGGTTTCCAGTCCCCCAGGTTTCCTGCTTCCGCTTGCCGTAGGCGCGCCGCAATTCGAACTTGACCCCGCTGATCGGGCAGTGCCCATCTACGGGGCCGTCCACTGTCCCGCTCGCTGCTGATTTGCTCGCGCGTCGGCGAGAGCGGCCTGCGCCGGTGTGTCAGGGGTTTGAATTCGGCAGGATCGTGCGTGGGCGGTCGTTTATGGTGTTGCATACGGTTGTGTTCATCAGTCACGAAGCTACGATGACGCGGGTGCATGAGTCGGCGCCCTCAATGTCACCACTTTGACGGGACCGGACCGGCCTGGCGGTTGACTTTCGGCTCCTGGCGCTTGGAGGCGATCGACGGAACGCCCAAGCGGCCGGGATGCTACGGGCATGATGACCATGAAAGCCTGAATGATTTCGCCCAGGTCCATGGTTTTGCATCCGGCGCTGGCGGTCGTGAAAGTCATTGGCGCCCGGTCGGATTCCGCAGCGTTTTCTTACGCGCCCCGTGTTCTCGAACTTTTTCGTTCGAACGCCAAGGTTTTTCTTTTTGATGCGCCGGGCGACCTCAGCTCTCAAAGCCCAATTGGTCTGCGAGGTGCTGAAAATCCCGTGCGTGAAAGGTGTTTCCAGGGTCAGCTGACACATCCTTCGGCCGGGCGGCTCCAAACTCCAGCGGGCGCTCGATGTAGGCAGTCTGCAGGCCGCACGCACGGGCCGCGGCCAGGTCATCCTGGTGCGCCGCCACCAGCATCACCTGGCCAGGATCGATGTCGAACACCCTGGCCACGCCCAGATAGGCCTGGGGCGAGGGTTTGTAAGCCCGGAACACTTCGGCCGACAACACGCAGTCCCACGGCAGGCCCGCGCGTTTGGCCATGTTCGTGAGCAGTCCGATGTTGCCGTTGGACAGCGTGCAAATCGTGAAGCGCGACTTGAGGCGGGTCAGGCCGGCCACCACGTCCGGCCAGGGGTCGAGCCGGTGCCAGGCCTTGTTCAGATGACCCTTTTGCGCCTCGCTCAGATGGGTGATGGCCAGGCCCCGCAACACGCCGTCGAGGATCATGCGGTGCAGATCGTCAATCAGCGTCCACGGCAGTTCACCAGACATGACGCGGCGCATGGCGGGCTGGTAACCGGCGCGCCAGGCCAGGGCAAAGGCGTCGGCGTCCACACCGGGCAGCAGCGCTGCCACCTCGCGCTGCACGCTGCCGTGCCAGTCCACCACGGTACCGAAGACGTCGAAAGCCAGTACCTTTGGTTGCGTCATCGCTGCGCCTTGTCCTTTTGGTTCTGCGACTCGATGCGTTCGCGCGCGGCCTGCCAGTCTGCGTCGCTCCAGTGGCGCAGTTCGTAGAAATTGCCGCCGGTGGCGAGTGCGCTACCGCCGTCCATCATGATGCTTTGTCCGGTGAGCCAGTCGCACTGGCCGTTCGCCATCAGGAAGCTGGCGAGGTTCTGCAACTCGCTCATTTTTCCCTCGCGCGCCATCGGGTTGTTCTTGCGGCTGCGCGCGCCTGGCTCCTCCCCCGGGCTGAGGCGTTTGCTCATGCCTTCGGTCGGAATTTCGCCTGGGCCTACTGCGTTCAGGCGGATGCCGTAACGCGCCCACTCCATCGCCAGCGACTTGGTCATCACGTCGATGCCGGCCTTGCTCATGGCCGAGGGCACCACAAACGGCGAACCGTTATCGACCCAGGTGACGATGATGCTCATCACGCTGCGGTAGGGCTGGTCCGGGGTCCACTGGCCGGATTTGGCCTGTTCAATCCACTTTTTGCCCACCGCCTGGGTGACGTAAAACGTACCGTGGAAAACGATGTTGGCGATGGCGTCAAAGGCGCGCGGTGACAGGCTCTCGGTGGGCGCAATAAAGTTGCCTGCCGCGTTGTTCACCAGCCCGGTCAGGCCACCGCTGTCCCACAATGCGTCGACCATGTCCTGCACGCTCTGGGCGATCCGGATGTCGACGCCGAAGGTGTCGATACGGCGCTCGGGAAACTGCGCGCGCCAGACGGCGGCGGTCTCATCGCATACCGCCTTGCGCCGGCCACAGATGGCGATGTCTGCACCCAGCGAAAGAAAACGCTCGGACATGGCCCGGCCCAAGCCGGTGCCGCCACCAGTGACCAGGATGCGCTGGCCCGCCATGAGTTGGGGTTGGAACATATGCAATATAGGGAGGTGGTGAAGAGGGCGCCATCCAATGTGCGTTTGCTGTCAGCGAATCATCGCATGGAAGGTAGTGGGTGCAGAGCAAAAATTGGCCTGCGCAAGGGGATCGGAAGGCGGCTCCATCGCACGCCACCCAGCCACTTGGCTGGCCATCCGCTGTTTGTTCATGTGCTCGAACCGGCCAGGGAGATAAAGCTGCGCAAACTGGGCACTTTTTGCCTGGAAGGCACCAACATACATGGCAACGCCTCGCGCCACAGCGCCCTGTCGCAAGGGCAAATCGAGAAGCGTGCAGGCCAGCGCAAGGCGGAAGTGGCCAAACTCTTTGCTCTGGCTGAGTCTGCCGATCAGACCAACCGGCTCGAGGTGATGGCCGCTGCCACGACCAAGAATTGAGTGGCGGTGGATAAATGGCAACTCTTCCGGCGAAACCGGTCGCGAGGTCAGCGTACGATCAGAATGGGTGTTGTGCACATGGCCACCACCTTGGTGGCCACGGAACCTATCACCAGGTTGCCAAGTGCGCCGTGGCCGTGCGAGCCCATGACCAGCAGATCGAACTTGCCCTGCTGGGCGAGCCCAGCTATCACCTCGGCGGCGGGGCCGGACTTGCCGGCAAATGTCACGTCCATGCTGCGGCGCATGAAAAACGCGCGGATGGGCTTGAAGACCTTCTCGAATTCGCTTTCGGTGTAGGCCCTGAGGGTCTCCCGGTCGAAGTACGCCTTGGCGCGCGGCGGCAGATTGGGCGTGCTGTAAACCACCGTGTACTGATGTGACGGACCCAGCCATTCGTCATGGACTGCGAGGTAGGCGAGCATGCGCTTGGTGTAGGTGCTGCCATCGACAGCGACGAGAATCTTCATGATCAGTTTTCCTTCCTGCTTGATTGCATTCCAGTCTTGCCGCTTAGGCATGCAGCCCCTCGATTATGGTCAAGCGCCGCAGTTGGTGGTGCGGTCAAACGATCAAGCCCTGCGGATCACGGCCGCGGCCGCACCTGTCGGCGTGGGCGTCTTGCATGGTTTCGCTGTCATCTACACGCCTGCCACGCTGTCCTACTCTCCTTGTCGCTGGCGCAAACCATCATTCGGAAGATCGCGGTCGTTCGGTCGTGCAAAGTGGATGGCGCCTGAACGATGCGAATCGATGGGCACGGATCGGTAGCCCAACGCACAGATGCGCTCGCCATCACAATGATGATGAACTGAACGCAGAATCGTTCCCTTGCCAGGCGTAAACGTTGATATGCATCAAGTGGCAATCCGATCCGCCTTGGATGTGTCGGCGCAGGGCCCGAAGTCTGCCATCATGGCCAACAACGCGTAGCGCGGTGAGGCATGTTCGTGGCCTTGCTGAAGCAGTCATAGCCTGTCCACGAACAAGAGGTTTGGAGCGAAGGCCGAAGATGAAGAATCCCCTGATACCGATCGACGGCTCACCCGCTGCGCTTCGCGCGCTGGCCTTTGCCTTGCATGTCTTGCGCGGTCGCACCGACGTGCAGGTCCATGTGCTGAACGTGCAGGCGCCCAAGCTGCATCCCTGGCCCGACAAGTTGGTCTCGCCGGACATGATCGCGACCGAGTTGCGCAGCGACGGCGTGAAGCTGCTGGCAGCGGCCGAGGAGATGGTGCTGGCCACAGGTATGGCCTGTGTGCCGCATGTCAGCATCGGAGCCGCAGGCGATGAAGTCGCGGCCTACGCCGGCGAGCACGGCTGCGATGCCATCGTGATGGGCACACGCGGCATGGGCGCCGTCGCTGGCCTGTTGATGGGGTCGGTGGCGCAGAAGGTCGTGCAACTGGCGAGCGTGCCTGTCACCTTGGTCAAGTAAACCGGACGCGTGAAAAGCATGCGCGCCACGTCCGCCGTCACGCCGATTGCACGGAGCACACCGTGGGCAATGTGAGCGAGCTCGGGATGATCTGGGCCAAGCTCGCTCTGTGCGCCGGCGCGATTGCCGTGGCCGGCACGCTGCTGACCCGTTATGCCGACGTAATCGCCGACAAGACCGGCTGGTCGGGCGCCTGGATCGGGCTGGTGCTGCTCGCCACCGTTACTTCGCTGCCCGAATTGGCCACCGGTATCAGCTCGGTCACACTGGCCGACGCACCAGACGTCGCGGTGGGCAACGTGCTGGGCGCCTGCGTGCTTAACCTGTCGTACGTGGCCGTGCTGGATGTCCTCAAGCGCGACGAGCCGCTGTTCCAGCGCGCCGGCATGGGGCACATCGGGCTGGCCGGCTTCGGAATCATCATGCTGTCGCTGGCTGGGCTTGGACTCGCCATCTCGCAGTTCCCGCTGGCGCGCTCACTGGGACACATCGGGCTCTATGCTCCGGCTCTCCTGATCGTCTATTTGCTGGCCGTCCGAACCATCTTCCGGTACGAGCGTTCGCAACTGGCCGCGGATGCTGGGAAAGCTGCAAGCCGCTACCCCGACATGTCGCTGCGCCCTGCCGTCTGGCGATTCGGCGTGGCCGCCGGTGTCGTAGTCGCAGCCGGAGTCTGGTTGCCCTTCATCGCCACCGATCTGGCGCTGGCCATGCAGTGGACCGAGAGCTTCGTCGGCACGCTGCTGGTGGCCATGGTGACGTCGCTGCCGGAACTGGTGGTGACG
Source organism: Rhodoferax sp. (assembly GCA_026785765.1). Taxonomy (GTDB): domain Bacteria; phylum Pseudomonadota; class Gammaproteobacteria; order Burkholderiales; family Burkholderiaceae_C; genus CAISIP01. Next base: position 6,817 of record JAJAZK010000564.1, read on the forward strand.
CTGTCGGCCCTGCGACTGGGTGCCGTCGACATGGCGATTGCCAACCTGCTCGGCAGCAACCTGTTCAACGTCCTGATCCTGGCCATCGACGATATTTTCTATGTACGCGGCCCGATTCTGGGTGCGGTATCGCAGGTGCACGCGGTGTCTGCCGTGTCGGCGATCCTGATGAGCGGTGTGGTAATCATTGCGCTGCTGACAAAGCCGGCTGGACGAGTGATGCGCCTGGCCAGCTGGGCCAGCGTAGCGCTGGGAGCGGTGTATGTGCTCAATGCGTATGTGTTGTTCACTTTCGGCTAGCGTGGCGTGCGCCGGCCAGGCTTTCGGGGCAGTGGATCGGGGGGCCGCTTCAGTATTGGCAGCGCTCGGCCTGGGCGGTGCCATCGAAGTAGCCGCGTTGCGCCCCGCCCGGCACTGGCCATCGC
>JAJAZK010000565.1 GCA_026785765.1 Rhodoferax sp.
ACCCAGTAGCGCTCGGTTGCATTGGGGTGGTGGCGTGTATGCCTGCCCCAACGCTCCGGGCGTTTTTACGTAGGTCGTGTGCGCCATCGGACGAGGACGGCTACGCAGTTGGCAACACGGCGGGTCGCCGCCATTCCCTCAATCATTCATTCAAGGACATCGAGCATGAAAAACACAAGATCAAAATCCACGGCAGCGCCGGTTACGGAGCCGCGTTCGGGCTCGTTTGCCGCCAGCCACTCGTCGTCCGGCGGCGAGCTGCACGAACAGGCGCAGGGCACCCATGCGCCACTCACTACGCAGCAGGGTCTCGTTATCCCGGATAACCAAAATTCGTTGCGCATCGGTCCGCGGGGTCCGACCCTGCTTGAAGATTTCATCCTGCGCGAAAAGATCACCCACTTCGACCACGAGCGCATTCCTGAGCGCATCGTGCACGCCCGTGGCACGGGTGCCCATGGGCACTTCGAGCTGACCCATTCACTGGAGGCATACACCACCGCCAAGGTGCTGACCGAAGTCGGCGTTAAAACGCCGGTGTTCAGCCGTATATCCACCGTGGCCGGCGGCTCGGGCTCGTCCGACACCCCGCGCGACGTGCGTGGCTTCTCGATCAAGTTCTATACCTTACAAGGCAACTGGGACCTGGTGGGAAACAACATCCCGGTGTTCTTTATCCAGGACGCGGTCAAGTTCCCCGACCTGATCCACGCCGTGAAGATGGAATCCGACCGGGGCTTTCCGCAGGCCGCCTCCGCACACGACACCTTCTGGGACTTCATCTCGCTGACCCCCGAGTCCATGCACATGGTGATGTGGATCATGTCCGATCGCACGCTCCCGCGTTCCCTGCGCATGATCGAGGGCTTTGGCGTCCACAGCTTCCGGCTTTTGAATGCCGCCGGTGACTCCACCTTCGTCAAGTTCCATTGGCGACCCAAACTCGGTCTGCAATCGACGATCTGGGACGAGGCCGTCAAGATCGCAGGGGCCGACCCGGACTTCCACCGCCGCGAGCTGTTCGAAGCGCTCAGTGCCGGTGAAACCGCCGAATGGGAATTCGCGGTACAGCTGTTTACGCAGGAAGTGGCCGACACCTTCCCCTTCGACCACCTCGACGCCACCAAGCTGATCCCCGAGGAACTGGTGCCGCTCACCGTGATCGGGCGTCTCGTGCTGGACCGTTGGCCTGACAACTTCTTCGCCGAAACCGAACAGGTGGCGTTTTGCCCCTCACACCTCGTTCCAGGCATCGACTTTTCGAACGACCCCTTGCTGCAGGGGCGCCTGTTCTCCTATCTTGACACCCAGCTGTCAAGGCTGGGTTCGCCCAATTTCGCCCAACTGCCGATCAACGCGCCGAAATGTCCGTTTGCCCACCAGCAGCGCGACGGGCACATGCAGATGGCTCAGCCCTCGGGGCGGGTGGCTTACGAGCCCAGCTCGCTGGCGGCGGACTCTCCGCGCGAATCGGTGGCAACCGGCTTTATCAGCGCTACGGTGGCTGAGAGCGGAACCAAGGGTCGCCTGCGCGCCGAGAGTTTTGCCGACCATTACAGTCAAGCGCGCCAGTTCTGGCGCAGCCAGACCGGCCACGAGCAGGCGCACATCGCCTCGGCGCTCGTGTTTGAGTTGTCGAAGGTGGAGCACCTGCACGTGAAGCTGGCCATGGTGGGTCACATGCGCCATGTCGATGGCGGTCTGGCACAACGCGTGGCGGATGGGTTGGGTTTGGTATCCCTGCCGGCGGCACCGCACTCTGCGCGCCCTGTGCAAAACCTGCCGCCTTCGCCAGCCCTGCAGATCATCGGCAAGATGAAGGACACCCTGGCCGGACGGTGCATCGGCATCCTGATCGCTGATGGCTCCGACGGCGCGAGCATCACCGCCCTGAAGAAGGCGGCCATGGCGGCAGGCGCCACCGTAAAGGTCGTCGCGCCCAAGGTTGGCGGCGTGAAGCTGGCCGATGGTTCCCCTCAGGCCGTCGACGGACAACTCGCGGGTACGCCGTCGGTAATGTTCGACGCGGTCGCAGTCCTGCTGTCGGCGCAGGCTGCCAAGGCTTTGTCGGCCGATTCGGCAGCGGTGGACTTCGTTCGTAATGCCTACGGCCATCTCAAGGCCATGGCCGTAGATGCGGGCGGACAGGACCTCTTGCAAACGTGCGGCGTCCGCCCATGCGCAGGCGTGGTGGCTGCCTCCGCGCTTGAGGAGTTCCTCGGGGCTGCGAAGACGCGGCAATGGGACCGCGAGCGCTCGGTGCGCAGCCTGGCCTGAGACCGGATGGTCGGCCGTTCCTATCCCCATCAACGCATGCGCTGTCGGTATCACCGGTACCCAGTCGTTAGCGCCTCAACACGCTTCCAAACAAACTCAAGGAAATGAAGATGCGTACCGTAGAGATAGAAGCATTACACGATCTCCGCACCGCAACCAATGACGTTCTGGAGGGCTATCGCGAGATGTCGGAGAGAGCGGAGCCAGAAATCCAGTCCGTGATCCAGCGGCTCACCGGAATGCATGAGCGGCACGCGTTGGAACTGGATGCTGAACTTCTGCGGTTGCGCGACGCAAGTCTGGATGACTCTTCTTTTCAAGGAACGGTGAACAAGGTCGTAGTAATCTTGCGCGACTGGGTTTCCGATATCGGCCACGACGTGCTCCCTGCGGTGCGGCAGGGAGAAGACTCGCTGCGCAACCAATACAAAAAATCACTTGGGAGCTTACAAGGCAGCGGTCAGACATCGGTGGTTGAGCTTTTGACAACACAGTGTGAATCAATTGGCGCGGAGATTCTGAGACTGCCAAATAGCTGAGGCAGGACTTGACCAGGCACTGATTGATCGATCCGACAGCTGGCGGCATTGGCATGGCGCCGGAGGTGGAACACGTTGACCTGGGGCTGCGCTGGCACGATTGGAGGTGCGTCGGTTGATTGCTGGCGCAGTCAACATCGCTGCCCAGCACTTGTCGCATTTGCCGCAATGCATAGACCACGAAAGCGCAAGGGCGAACCTACATGTCAATGACCGCGATGCGCATGCGATCGTGGCCTGTCTGCTGCACCCAGGCAGACCAGAAGGACTTCTAAAATGCTAAGCGCTACTTTGGATCCCGCAGCACCTTTTTTCATTGTGCTGAATGCTGGTTCGGGACGCGATGACGCAACCGACACCCGCACCACCATTGAGAGAGTGCTGACCAAGGCTAACCGTGCGCATTCCATGTACCTGGTCGACAAGCCAGATTGCCTGCCCGACATCGCCCGCAAAGCAGTCACTGCCGCGCGTGCCAGCGGGGGGGTGGTAGTGGCGGCCGGCGGCGACGGGACCATTAACGCTGTGGCCCAAGCGACATACGGCAGCGGCTGCATCTTCGGCGTATTGCCGCAGGGAACCTTCAACTATTTCAGCCGCACGCATGGTATTCCTTTCGACACTGCCGAGGCAATTCAATTGCTGCTCACCGCGCGCGCCCACCCGGTGCAGGTGGGCCTTGTCA